>JAIRZR010000047.1 GCA_031267155.1 Prevotellaceae bacterium
TTTTAAATTAATCGGATTCCGTCTTGCTCTTGATAAATGAAATAAAAAATATAAGAAAATAAAAAAGTTTAAGATTATAAGAAATAAAAAAGTTTTGGGCATATTTGCCGTATTAATGTTGTTGGCAGCGGCTGTGCTTCATGTTTATTTGAGCCACATGAGCATTAACAGTTTGTCGAAGCTGTCTCTGAGTAATGTCGAAGCGTTAAGCGCAGAAAGTGGAGGTTATAGTTACTTCTGTTATGATTACTGCGAAAGTAATGTATGGTACGATTGCTGGCTGACGTTAAGTAATGGTTATACACAATGGTGCTATGATCAAAATTTGAAATCGCAGTATCTAAGATGAGATTGCGTTAAACGTATGTCGCAAAGACATAAAGCTGTCTAAAATTAGTATTTTAGGCAGCTTTTTTTATGCTGAAATTTAATTTAAAATAAATGATTTAACTCCATTTGGAATTTTATTTGCAAGTAATTGAAAAAAATATTTTAACTTTGAGCCGTTTTGTAGAACAATTTTAAAACTTTAAAAGTTATGAATATAAAAAGTAAAATTTGGAAATTATATAAACAAACGATTTCCGAACGGGCGCAAGCGGATGTAATGCCTGTAACAAAAGTTTCGACAGAACATGCGAAATTTGAGATCAAAGATTTGCAAACAGGAAAAACTTCAGAGACAACATTTACATTGCAAAACACCGGCACACAACCGCTGGTTATACAGATGGTTGATGCATCCTGCGGTTGCACTGTTCCTGTTTGGGAAAAACAGCCGGTAGCAGCGGGTAAAAGTACTGAAATCAAAGTACAAATCACTCCGGAAGAAAAGGGATATTTCAACAAAACGATTACAGTGCACTGCAATGTTGAAAAAGGTCGAATTTCACTTAACATCACAGGCGTAGTTGATGATTAAATGGCTGTAAAATAACAAATCATTATTCAGTGATTACTAACTTTAAGAATGATTCAAATGAAAACAGGCGATTACGAAATATATCAGTCATCCAGCGACAGCAGATTGCTGGACTTAATTCTATCTGGTGATGCAGGCGCCTCCTTTTACCTGATCAGAGTAAAATATCAAAAAGAATTGCATGGGGTTATCTATAACTATTTCAAAAAAATTAATATAAAATTTTCGAACGGCAATGATTTGGAATACTGGCTTTATAAATTCCAGAACTATATGGACAGTCCAACAAAAATTGAAGGTAAAAATCAGTTTGACAGTGTTAAGCACAGGGATAATATTCATAACTGGCTATGCTGTTGCTGCAGGTATTTTCTGTTCAATTATAAAATGCTTGAAGTTTCTGTTCCCGACGACATGCTGAAAACTTTCTGTTCGGACGTTTACAGTATGGATCGCGAGCCAAAAATATATGACTGTAATATGCTCGAAATAAAGATGGCTGACTATTTTTACGATTTTTTGGATATTCGCGATACCTATATAATGTACAGTTATTTATATTGTATAAAGAAAAGACTTGTTATTGTTCATTTGGACGAAAAAATAGCCGACGTTCTGATCAGGTGCGGATATTCCGGCATGTCGGCAGAATATGTGAGAAAAATAAAAAATAAATCAATCAGTAAAGCGAATAAATTTTTCTCAAAAAAGAGGGAAAATTTTCGGCGACATTTTTCACCATATAATGTGGACAATAAAAATTCCAGTTGTGAAGAGATTCTGCTTAAAAGAAGAAATGCAATTATGCTGGAACTTGGAATCTATGGGGATTTCTTACAAATGAGATAATTAATTTAAATAATATTTAAGATTTATGAATACAAGAATTTTGAGCATATTTGCTGTCGCAGCGTTTTCGAGCGCGTTTTTATTTTTTTCATGCCGTAACAGTTCCGGTAATCCGGATACGTTCAGCGAAAAGGATTTTACCAAAACAATTGACTTGAAGGGGTCGGTTCTACAGATTGATACTATGATAATGAGACCGATAAGTATCAGTGTCGTAGATAATTTGCTGTTTTTGACAAACAGCGGCACAGAATATATTTTTGATGTATTCGACCTCAATACAAACAAAAAGATAAACGAATGTATTCGATTCGGTAACGGTCCTGATGAAATGATTCGACCGGCAATTGTTAACCTTGCAAAAGACAGTTTATGGATATTTGACAAACATTCCTGGCTGCTGAGAAATTACCGGATGAAAGATTTTATCTCCGTTTCAAATCCCGTGAATGCAGAAAAAATAAGACTGGATCATACTCATACCAGGGCAAGTGTATTGTCCGGCAACAGAATTGTCGCTTCAATGTCAAAATCTATAAACAAAAAGTTTGATTATTACGGCTTGGACGCAAAATTGCTGTATTCAAAAGGCGAATACACGGATAAAAGCTTGTCCGATATGGATAATATGTTATTTTACAGATTTGATTATACCACAAGTTTGGACGACAGGATTTTTGTAAACTACATGTTTGGCGATATTATAGAAATATATGACGGCTCAAGCGGTGATTTGATAAGGAGACGCCAGGGACCAAACAAGTCTAAACCCGTCTTGGAATCCATTACAAGGGATGGCGCTACTGCGCTGGCTATTGCCCGTGGATTAACTCATTTATGCTATTCTTTTGCTCCCGAAAGAGCGGGAAACGAAGTTTTCACCTTGTATTACGGCGGTTTACAGGAAGAATTTGACAACAGGTGCAATAAGATGCTTGTCTTTGATTTTGAAGGCAATCCGCTTCGAATATATAATCTGGATATCCCCATTGTACGTTTCACTGTTGATGCGGAGAAAAGAATAATCTATGGCTTGACGGATTTGCAGGATTTACCCGATTCGAACCCGCAGAACGAAATTAATATCATAAAATACGAGTATTAAACTACCTCCTGCCCGGCGCAGTTTCCAGACTGCGCCGGGCGCCTTGCTCTTAACATGACGCAGCAAAGACTACCCCCCGGGCGGGGGCGCTAATGTTCAGGCGGACGCATTTTCATTTTTACTTTTTTGTCAGTTGGTTAATTTCGCCAATCATAAACGTATGTTTCCCTTTTTCTGCTATTTTGGTAATTGTTTCAATGATTTGGAAAAACTTAATATTATCATCGTCTTTCATCAGTTCAGAAGCATTTTTCAATGCCCGCGCTGTCGCAACGGCTGTCCTCGCATTTTCAAGTTCGGATTTTGCTCTGATTTTTGCTTCTAAATGTTTGGCGAATAAGTCTTGAATAGATTTCGGAAAAGTCAAATCACGAAGTTGTGCCTGTTCAACTGTTATTCCAAATTCTAAAATCTCTTTTACCATTTCTTCTGTTTTGAAGTCGGTAAGTTCATTCCGTTTTTCATTCAGCATTTCACTGTCCAATTCAGCAATTCTGTTACGAATGTAGAGTTGAACAATATTGTAAAGACGCTGTTCCGCTTCCTGAATGATTGCGGGAACAGCCGTCAATGTCTATGATTTCAAAGCTACTGTCATCGGTTACAGCGTCAATGTCGACAGTTACAACGCGATTGTTAAGACTAACAAAGCCATTGTTAACGGTTACAACGCCCATGTCAGTGATGACATCGCCAATGTTAACGGTTTCAATGTCCATGTCAGTAATGACAAGGCAAATGTTAACAGATTCAATGCTCCTGTCATCAGTTACAAGTCCGTTATGTTCAATCACAATGGCATTGTTAAGACTCACAACGCCTTTGTTAAGACTAACAACGGCGTTGTATTCACTGACAACGCCATTGTCACCGATCACAACGCCATTGTATCCGCTGACAATGGCGTTGTCAGTCTTAACAAAACGGTCGTTTAAAGACATAATCGGGTATATCGAAAACCAAATCCGAATTGCGGAAAATGCAGTTTCAATAAAAATGAAAGAAACAGATAAAATGACAGTATCTTACACTCAGACTGTCCTTTTATCCAAAAATCTGGAGATTTTTCTTGAAGCTTCGGACATTTGCATATTTCGCAGTGTTGCCGGTTCGGTGATTTTAATTTCCGGGCGAACGCGCAGACTTGCATGCAGATATGATTCTACTGTTTTTATATCCGTTCCCGTTTTTACAGCAATATGGATTGTCAGGTTGTCCGTTCCCAAATCGTTTGATGAAACTTCCACCACATAATCCTCGATTTCGTCCCTGAGATTAAGTATTTCGAATATCATCGGGGGATATAGAGTTGTTCCCTTCAGTTTGACCATGTGGTTTTTACGTCCAAGGATAGGCGAAATACGCGGGCTTTTCCGTCCGCAGGCGCAGGGTTCGTTTATCATATAGCACAAATCGCCTGTACGATAGCGTAGAAGAGGCATTGCTTCCACCCCGAGCGTAGTGATGACCAGCTCGCCTGTTTCGCCCTCTGCCACACGGTTTCCGTAATCGTCAAGCACCTCGGCAATAATCAGTTCGCAGTGCTGGTGACCGCCTTTTCCCTCGCAGCATTCGGTAAAACCCGTCTGCATTTCCGTCGAGGCATAAGTCGAATATAAATCCACATTCCATCTGTTTTTGATCCTCTGTCCTATCAGGTTCAGTTCCATATCCGTATTCCGGATATTTTCACCGATGCAGAGTATCTGCTTCACGGGCGACTCTCCATATTTGATGCCGTTAATTTCCGCATATTCAAGGAGTTTAATAATAAACGAAGGCACAGCCACGATAGTCGTTGTACCCATCCGGTAAACCGTATCCCACTGCATTGATGGCGCTCCCGGTCCCGTCCTTATCACAGCCGCGCCGAGCATCCGGGAACCCTGATAATAAGCCATTCCCGCCATAAACTGCTTGTCCAGCGTAAGCACAAGCTGGATAACATCGTCTTCCGTGAGCTTCATCTTGTTGAAGGACAGCCATTCGTTATACGAAAGCCGGTGTAAATCCTTATCCGACAAAGCAATCACAACGGGAGCGCCCAGAGTGCCCGAAGTGGACGTATATTCAACTATCCTGTTCGAGGGCACACACAGAAAGTCCCGGTTATAGAGCTGTATATCGCGCTTTGTGGACGCGGGAATATATTTCAGTTCCTCAAGCGTTTTTATTTTATTTATATCAATATTATTGAGTTTGAAAAGATTCCTGTAGAATCCGGACTTTTCCTGCAGATACTGCAGCAGTTCCGTCAACTTTTTGTTTTGATACTCTTTAATTATTTCTATATCATGAAAATCAAGATTTGGGTTCATTTATTCCTTTTTTAAATTGTCCAGCTTTTCGAGTATTTTCGAGTGTTCATTCTCGTCGGGTATTATTTTTTGCAGTGACAGGCCGTAGTATTTCTGCGCCTGTTCCGTATTGCCATTATAGGAATAGTAGTCGCCGAGATACTCGTACGTCATGTAATTTTCGGGATTGGAGTTGATAAACAGATTGATATCCCTGCTAAACGACTCGACCGGAGTATTGATGGAATATCTGTAGAAATTGTAGGAACCCATTTCAATATCAATAAATTGCCGGTTGGCAGGAATAAACAGGCGCTCAATGGAAAACCCTCCCGCTCTCGGGCTTACGGCGTTATTGAAGACATCATTAAGATTATAGGCGAGAAAAGCGCCTTCCTGATATGGAGCGGTTGATACCCAGATCGTTTTGGAATATGGATGAAAAACAACACTGTGATGCGCAATCAGCTGATTGATGCTGCTCTCGTTGCCAAGACCGATATTCGTCCCGTTTCTGCCTTTCTTGTCCCTCAGGAAATTGACCATTTTCTGCGGGGTAAATGTCTGTATGGAATCTGCAAGCTCAAGCATCCGTTCCATTCTTGAGGTCGATGAATTTTTCGCGCCGTTTTCCTTCGCCGAAAATTTTTCGCTCTGGAAATGGTTTGTACATAGCATGTAAGGCTTTGTCGAGCTTGAATATACAGCCTGTCCGTCCTTTGTCTTTTCGATTGAAACGACCCTGTTGTCTTCTGCCGAAGCGATTATGAACTGTTCCGATATGAATGTTTTGGCGTTTTCCGCAAAGGATATTGCTTCGTCGATATTCCGGGCATACTGCAGTATCCTGCGTGCGAGGATGGTTACCGGGGTAGCCGACGAAAACGGAATGTCCGACGGCGCGGCATTTACCAGCACGCACAGCCCTCTCTCGTTCATTCCCGATACCACGCCGATCATCCCGCCCCAGGTAACGAAAGCATGCCTGTATCCATTTACGGGATTGACAAACAGCAGTATTTTGTCTTTGGCAAACTCGTCGTTGACATGGAAATCGAAATTGCGGCCTATCAGCAAATTGCCGTCCTGCGTTTTGTCTCCCCAGACAGCAAGCGCCGAACAGCCTGCAAATCCCATAAGCTGCACGGCATGACCGATGTCGTGTGCCGAATGATAATTCATTATCCGCTGGTAGTTGTTCCCTATCCAGCTGTATTCTGTTGAAGCATAACGCGAAATGGCATAAATTTCCTCCCTGTTTTCCTCGGGAATATATCTGCCGAGATTCCGGTTATAAATGCCGACTCCTATACGAAGAAAATGCATCATGAATTTGGAGGGTATAATGTTCCTCAGATAATCCACAAAAATATCTTCCTGCCTCACTATAAGCTCTTTCGAGAGGACGCCGATCTTGTTTCCCCTGTCAATCGCATTTCCGGACGCGTACATTTCCCACAATCCGTACCTGTTTTTCAGCAGCCAGGAATCGCCGGCTGTGTAAAAGTTTTCATTCACAGTAACGCGCTGTACATTAGCCATATTCCTGTTTCTTGGATATGCCGGGGAAAAGTACATGCAATAAAGCACAAATCCGGCTACGACAAGCAGGAGCAGCAAAAGCGCCTTCCGTACGGTTATCTTCCTTTTCCGTCTAATTATATGCTTAATTATCCTGTATCTCATATCAAAAATGTATATATATTAATACATAATCCTTATTGTTTCCGAATGTAAAAATAACAAGAATCGACATGTCTTGTTATTCCATTCCGGAAAGCGTTTCTGCACATATTCGGCAACATGCTAATATACAGACGCCGCGTCAATTAATCTTCCGTTTTTTTAGCAATATTTAACTAAATATAACATAATTTAATGATATTTCCCGAGCCGGGGAAGTTTGCAGACAGTCCCGATTTTTGATTTTTGCTTATCTTTGCCCCGAAAAATAAGGCTCAGGCAATATAAATGAAAAAGATGTTTGGAGATAATAAATATATGGGAATAATAGAGATAGAGAATATGGAATTTTTCGCCCATCACGGCTGCTACGAGGCGGAAAGAATCAGGGGAAATACGTTTCTCGTAACTTTGAGGATAGAAACGGATATGAAGCTGGCGTCCGAATCGGACAATATTGGTGATGCTGTGAACTATCAGACGGCATACGATATTGTCAGGGACGAAATGATGATTCCTTCAAATTTGCTGGAAAATGTCTGTTTCCGCATACTGAACGCCCTGTACGACAAAATGACGGATATAAAAAAGGCTACCGTCAAAGTCAGCAAACTCAATCCCGCAATTGCCGGCAAAATAGAAAAAACTTCCGTTACACAATCCAGATGAACAGCAAGAAACATGTTATCCTGACAGGAATGCCCGGCAGCGGAAAAAGCAGCGTCGGCTTCTATCTGTCAAAACTGATGCAGCGCCCTTTCATTGATACCGACCATTATATAAGCGCAAGGGAAAATAAATCAATCACTCAAATATTTTCCGAATATGGAGAAGACTGTTTCCGGGGTATGGAAAGACAGGCTCTGCTGGAAATTATCGAAAACAGACCCTCGGTTATTTCTACAGGCGGCGGAATGCCATGCTTTTACGATAATATGGACGTCATGAACAAAGCCGCAATCACGGTGTACCTCGAAACGTCTCCCGAAAAACTGTTCGAGTATCTGAAAAACGATAAAAAAAGACCTTTGGTGAAAGATAAAACATACGAAGAATTAATGGATTACATAAATGATTCCCTGATACAGAGAAAACCTTATTACGAAAAAGCGGATATGAGAGTCAGGGCGCATGAAAAAACATCAATGCAACTCGCAAAAGAATTGTATGAAACCATTGAAGAGTTAAGAACTAAAAGTTAAAAGCTAAAAGTGCTGGCGCGCATTAGTTAGCTGTTAAGGGAGCTAAAAACTAAAAATTAAAAGTTGAATAGCGTTGATTAATTGTCCGTAGGGCATTAATATCAATAGAAAACCGGTTATCTCCCGCCACAAGCCTTTTAAGGCTTGCACGCGATAGCAAATGGCGGAATTGTTTCTTTCAGTGACGATCCTGGACGGAGTGCGAAACGGTTACCGTATGCAAGCCTTAAAAGGCTTGTGATGCGTATCTACCTGTTTCTATTGATATTAATACCCTACGGGTCATTTTGTCGTACACCCCCGTATAGTGTACTGATTATAATTCTCCGAATTTTTCTATGATTTCTTCGACACGTCTGACGTCTTCGATAGAATCTACTCCGCCTGTCGTCTCCCTTCCCCTGTAATCGGTGTTTATGAGTTTGATTTTATAGCCATTATATAAGAACCGCATCTGTTCGAGACCTTCGATAAAGTTCTTTTCATACGGCGATTCTTCATTATCGCTATATTCTTTCAGTGTTTGCCATGTATATGCATATAAACCGATATGGCGTATTACAGGGCTGATTTTAAGTACCTCCCTGGCTTTTTCCGGTTTGCGTACTACGGGGATTATGTTTTTTGAAAAAGCAAGAGCAAAGCCGTTTTTATCCTCTACAACAGTTGTTCCGGAAAAGGGAGTTTCCTTTTTCGAGGCAAGCAGTCTGTCGTATTCATCCCAGGAGAGACGCACGGAAGGGGTATATACATCCGCATCAACCCTTTGCCATTCGTCGATAATATCCTGTATGACCCACGGAGGGCAGAGAGGATTGTCGCCCTGCAGGTTGACAATCAGTTTTGGATTGAGTTTCAGCCGCTCGACAGCATCCCGGCATCTTTCCGTTCCGTTCCTGCAGTCTTTGGATGTAAGGATTGCCCTGATATTGTTTTCGCTGCAGAAATTTATTATTCTGTCATCGTCCGTAGCAACGATATATGCACAGTCGGCGTTTTTTTCGCACACGCGCGAGGCGATGGATGCAACCCGTTTAATCATCTCTACGCCTTTGATTTTCATCAAAGGTTTGCCGGGCAGGCGTGAAGAATCATACCTTGCCGGTATGACTATCAATATATCTCTATTTTCCTGTATCATATCATTATTGCTTTATAATTCAAAACTGACTGTAAACCCTACCGTATTCGAATGTATAGATTTTAACGACCGTCTGTAATATTCATAACCTGTCGCTTCCGCCTTACCCAGACAGTTGATTAGTCCGGCGGAAATTTTAAATTCCGTACTCATCCGGAAATAATCAAAATAGAAATCGAATCCAAAACCGATTTCGGCAAAAGGTTCAAGCTTTTTCATTTCTATATAGCGTTCCGAATCCATGTTTATTGAGCTGCTGAGATTGACTCTTGTATTCAGTCCGGTCAAAATGTAAGGTCTGAAGTTGGTATATCTGTTTGCACTGTACTTTAGAATTACGGGAAATTCCAGATAATTTGACGTAACCGGCACGGATTTGACAAGCCCCTTCGTGTCACGGCGATAAAAGTCCAGCTGTCTCTGTCCGAAAAAAATACCCGGAGTAAAGCGGATATCAAGATTTGTTACCAGACGATAATCTGCAATGGCATTTATATTGAATCCCGGTTTAAGATAGATCAAATCGGAGTAAAGGGCAAGGTTTCCCTGTCCGGGAACGGAAACGGTGTTGTCCGAATTTTGTATCCGCGAAAAGTCGAATGCATTCAAACCCAGTCCAAATCCAAAGTGCAGACTGCGTGAATATTCCCTGTCAAGCAGATTCATACTGTTCGAACGGGGATATTCCCAAATCGAGACATGCGGCGTCCGCTTTTCCCACCATATTTGAGCGTTTGCCTGAAAGAAACACAAGATAAACGCTGTGAGCAATATGTTTTTTATTCCTGTCAAAATTTTCAATCCATTCAATCGAGTACAAAAGTACATATATTGTTCCAAAAATGTGTATATTTCATATTAATTAACAAAAATATGTGAAAATGATGAGATATTGCGCTTTTTTAAACAACGTTCAGCTTTTTTATGAACAGTCCTAATCGCCTCGCTTTACTGGAATTTATAAACGTCCAAACTCTGATACGGCAAAATGCAGTCTGCAAAAATAGCTGCATCCATTTTCGATTAAATGCTCTATCTTTGCATCCTTAAAAAAGTACGGATGACGGATTTGGAAAAATTATCGGAGAGAGCTTTAGCCCGGGAATATCTTTGCCTGGACGAGCTTGTGCTGATGTATGAAAGAATGCCTTTGCCGCATCTGATGCATATTGCCGACAGCATCAGGCGGCAGAAACACAGGGGCGACAGGGTCAGCTGGCAGATCGACAGGAATGTGAATATCACCAACGTATGTATTGCCGGATGCAGTTTCTGCAATTTCTCGTGCCGGCCTGGAGAATCGGAAAAAAGCTATACCACAACAATGGACGAATACTCGGAAAAAATCGGGGAACTGTTTCGCAAAGGGGGAAACCAACTGCTGCTGCAGGGCGGATTGCATCCGAAATACGGACTGGAATTTTACTGTTCGCTGTTCAGGGACTTGAAGGCAAAATATCCCGGTTTGAAACTTCATGCACTGGGACCTCCGGAAATAGCGCATATCGCGCGTCTGGAGAAAAAAAGCTACAGGCATGTTTTGGAGGAGCTTGTCAAGTCGGGGCTGGACAGTTTGCCGGGAGCCGGCGCCGAAATACTGAGCGACAGGGTAAGAAAGAAACTGTCGCCGGGAAAACCGGACGTAAAAGCCTGGCTGGACGTCATGCACGAAGCACATGCCATGAATTTGCCGACCTCGGCAACCATGATGTTCGGTCATATCGAAACACTTTCCGAAAGGATGGAGCATTTGCTGATGATCAGGGATTTGCAGGACAGGCGACCGGCGGGAACCTGCGGATTTCTTGCGTTTATCTGCTGGCCCGTACAGTCGTCCGGCACACGCATGGCGAAAAAGTATGCCATTGAACCCGTCTATCCCTCCGAATATGTGCGAATGGTGGCAATAAGCCGGATAGCGCTGGTCAATATCAACAATATACAGGCTTCGTGGCTGACCGTCGGCAAAGATACGGCACAGATATGTTTACATTCGGGAGCAAACGATTTCGGTTCGATCATGATAGAGGAAAATGTGGTATCTTCGGCGGGCGCTGTCAACAGATTCGACGCCAAAGGGATACAGGATGCGATACGGGAAGCCGGATTTGAACCCTGGCTGCGTAACCAGAAGTATGAACAGATGTGATGTTAAACCATTTATCTCCGGCGATGTCCTACATGCTAAATAAAATGAATTGGGAATAAATAATAAATTAAAGATGAAGATTCAGTGGCTGATACCGTTTATGCTTTTTATGTTTATATCAAACGTTCAAGCCCAGACACTGAAAGGTAAAATCACGGATAATGAGGGAAATCCCATTCCCGGCGCAGTGGTATTCATACGCGAAATATCGCAGGGGATAGCGACAGACAGCAATGGCGAATTTCAAATCAGTCTGAAAGAAGGAAAATATACCTGCGAATTCAGTTCCTTAGGCTACGAAAAGAAGTCGATTACAATTGTTATTGACAGGGCTTTACAGTCGATAGGCGCCGAGTTGAAGGAGAAGGCATACGAACTCGAGGGACTTGTTATTTCCGCCCGCAGAGAAGACCCCGCCTGCGCCATTATGCGCAGGGCTATCGCCATGGCTCCACATTATATGCATCAGCTAAGGAGCTATGAATCGGAAATATACCTGAAAGGCAGCCTGAAAATAAACGAGGTGGCAAAATGGATAGAATCGCGCGTCGATGAAGTAAAGGCAATGAAGGGTTCGCTCTTCCTGATGGAATCGCATAACGAAGTAATATTCACATCGCCCGACAAATACGAGCAAAAAGTAATCGCCATGTCCTCGAGTTTTCCGGAAAACATTCTGGAAAATTCCCCGCTGACACTGGCAACAGCAAGCATCTACGCCCCGTGGATAAGGGGAAGAATGATTTCGCCGCTCTCGCCGGATGCGTTTACATATTATAATTTTACGCTTGAGGGAAAAACTGCCGAAGGAGAACATGTAATCAACAGGATACGGGTAAAACCCAAAAAGGACAATTCGATTTTGCTGGACGGATGGCTGTATATTGTCAGCGGCAGCTGGAATGTGTACAGTATGGAAATGAGCTTTAGCATGTTCGGGATACACGAACGGTTTACAGTCAGTTGCAGCGAAATCGCGCCTTCGGTCTTCCTCCCGGTAGCCTACAGTATCGACGACAGCATACATATAAGGCTGCCAAAACTGAGTGCGAGAGCAAAATATTATTCATCAATCAAATACAGGAAAATCGACATAAACGAAACGCCTGTAAATACTTTGCCCGACGGAAATATCACTGTCCGGAAAAATGATTCCCTGTCCGAAAAAACAAAAACGGAGAAGCAGTTGAAAGCGGAACATAAGCTTGAAACACTGATGTCTAAAGACAATCTCTCCAATCGGGACGCCCTCAAAATCGCCGGGCTGATGCGGGATATAACGGAACCGGAAGAGAGCAAAAAAAAACGTGAGGCGCTCGAAATATCCCGGCGAAACGATGTGAATGTTACGGTCGATTCCCTTGCCAAATCGCGCGATTCGGTTTACTGGACGCAAATCCGCAGTTTGCCCCTGCAGAGCGAGGAAATCATCAGCTACAAAAAGAAGGAAAGTCTGGAAATCAAGCTCGAACAGATACGGACAAATTCCGGCAGCAAAAAATCAAAGTCATGGATCCGGAAAGCTGTTTCCGGCTCGCGTGCGAATCTCGGGAAAAACAGCAGGCTTATGTATGGCGGACTTTTGAGAAGTGTACCCGAATATAATTTTGTCGACGGTGTATGGCTGGGACAAAAACTTGTTTTCGAGCTTGATCTGCCGGAAAAACATTCCTTGAGCATTTCTCCTTCCGTTTATTATGTAACTGCCCGAAAAACCGTGAACTGGCAGACAGGCGGGGTATTCAGGTATGCTCCATTGAAGAATGGAAAAGTCTCTGTGTCGGGAGGAAATTCGACCTTCGATTTCAACCAGATAGGGGGCAGTTCGCGCCTGGTAAACTCGCTGTTTTCACTGTTTGCCGCACACAATTCCATAAAATTCTTCCAAAAACGCTACATCGCAGTTTCAAACAGAATTGATGCGGCAAACGGCTTTTCTGTTACGGCAAACCTCGGGTATGAAAAACGCAATGCTTTGGAAAACAATACATCCTTCAGCATTTCAAAAAAAGAACCTTCGCCGAATCTGCCCGACGGACAGCTGGCTCCCATGCCCGACAATACATTGAGCAAAGTGGCTGTACAGCTGGAATATACGCCGCGTTACCGCTACCGGATCAGAGATGGACGGAAACAGTATGCTTCGTCGAAATATCCCACATTCACATTCAATTACGAAAAAGGCGTCGCTACCGGCAGCCGCTCGGCTTCGTTCGACAAGACTGAATTCAGCATCCGGCAGGAAATAGAACTTAATGCATTCAGCAGGCTTGAATATCTGGCAAATACCGGGATGTTCCTTTCGTCGAAACGGGCATATTTTCCCGATTTCAAACATTGCAACAGCAACGAACTGTTTTTCACAACCAATCCGCTGCGAAACAGTTTCTGCATGGCAAACTACAGCTATTCAACCGATAAAAGCTGGTTTCAGATGCACTTGAATTATACTTCGGCTTATCTGTTCATCAAAAATATTCCATTCCTCCAAAGATATCTGTTCGAGGAATCGCTTTATGCGCGTACTCTGTTTATTCCGGGCGCTAATTACTCGGAATTCGGGTATTCCATCGGCTCCTTAAAAATCATCGAAGCAGGTGTGTTTGTGGGATTTAGAAACGGAAAATATGATGCTGTGGGATTCACCTTGAGCCTGCCTCTGGATTTTTAACACCCATCCTGCGAGCAGTTGAAATACCATTTTATTGACATCAATAAGATGGTCGAGATTGGCTCAGGCGC
>JAIRZR010000123.1 GCA_031267155.1 Prevotellaceae bacterium
ACTTCGGAGTAGACGCGGCGGAACCGCATTTCGTTCCCGTTGACCAGCAGGATGATTTCCGCCTCGCTGTCGAGACGGTGCGCGCCGCAGGGCTTGATCATGAAGTCTTCGCGGCCCAGATGATCCTTGCCGAATAAAACCCAGACGAATGCGTCAAACAGGGTCGTCTTGCCGGTGCCGTTGGCGCCTGCTATCGTCGTCTCTCTTCCGGAGAACTCGAACGACTGATTTTTTGCTCCTTTCCAGTTGCGGAGCGTGATTTGCTTTAAATATATTTCCATAATTCAAAAATTTAAAAATTCATGTTCGTTGATTTCGTGACTTGCTCTCATGCGGTATATGTTTTTCTTTCAAAGGCGTCGTCTACCATGCGCCGGAGCGTCACCATCTTTCGGCGAAGGCGGGCGATGGCTTCGGCTTTTGAGGTGGCGTCAAAGAGGAGGCATACTTCCAGATCGGGAAGGTGAATGATGAGGTCGATGTCTTCAAGGCATTCACCGTACTTTTCGCTGGCCCGCTCGGGTAGGGATTTTATCCATGCGGGGCGGCTGTTTTCTACTTTCCAGTTCATATTGCCTCCTCCTCCGTTTGGGCCTCGATCTCGGCGATAAGGCCTTCCAGCACCTCAACCCGCCGCTGCCGGTTTTCCTCCGTCCGGGCCGATCCGAACCAGCCGCCCATGCCGTACAGGGGAGCCTCCTCCGGCTTATATCCCAGTAATTCGGGAAAGTGATACAGCGCGCAATCCGTATCATTCATTTCCCAGTCAGAATCACTCGGGGAAAAACCGCTCTGCAACAGATGATACACAATAAGGCAGCATATATACCAGCCATCGTGACGCTCACTCTCGAGCACCCTGTCAAGTATCGCCAAACGCGCCTTATTGCACAGTTTTTTTTCAGTTTTCTTTTCCATAATTCATAATTTACTCTCATCCTGTAATTTAATCTCGTCAATCAGATCTTTCATCACCTCCACCCGCTTATCCCGGTTCTCTTTCAGGCGCACCGGCCCGAACCATCCGTACAGTTTATGCATTCCAACATCTTTCGGTTTATAATCAAGTATTTCAGGGAAATATTCCAATGTACAGAAGATGGCCTCCCGGTTCCTCTCTTCTTCCGGCGAGACGATACCGCTCCGCAGCAGCGCGAACTGAATAGCGGGGCATATATACCCGCTGTAATCATACATGTCTTCGAGCGCCAACTCCAGCACCTTTAACCGTGTTTTGTTATCAATTTTCTTTTCCACGTTACCACTTCTTGAGGATTACCCATGCTACTATAGCGCTTATGGCCGCGCCCGGAAGATGCCACCATGCGCCGTGTACCGCAACGGCCCACAGGCCGAACAGCGCGATGAGGGCGAAGAATCCGGCAAATATGATGCGGAAAGCGGATTCGATTTTTAGAAAGTCGATTTTCTTTTTCATTTGATTATGAGTTTGTTCTTTAAATGGTTTGTTCTTTGGCTGATGCCTTGAGGAGTTCCTTCAGTTTGTAGCTGATGCCGTTTTCGCCTCTCAGGTATTTTTTTACCCTCCGATCCTTTACCCACCTCTCTACGGTTGTGCGCCCAAAACGGCGGTATGCCTTATTCTGGGAGATTTCATTGTGCGCTTCCACGTCCTGCTCTATGAGAAAGAGCACATATTCCACGAGAGAGGGGGTTGCCTGGATGTCGAAGGACTGTTTCATGCCGGGCCTCCCCTCTTTTCGGTTAACAGCTTGTGAACGAAGCGGCGTCCGGCTTCCGTCCATACGGTGAATGTTTTGGTTCCGATGGAGCCGTCGGAGCGGGCGAAATGGTGCGTGCGGGATTTGGTGTAGCCCACCTGATAGCGGGCGTAGAGGAAGTACTGGCCGGACTGACGGAATATGATGCCGTGCTCGCGCAGCCAGCGCTCCAGTGCGATGGCCGACATATCCAGTTCTTTGGCGACCTGTGTCATGGTGTAGGTGCTGTCGGCCATCAGTACGGTGTCGGTATAGGCGGCTTTGGGGGCGAGTGTCCTGACTTCGTCTGTCAGGAGTTCATTCTGTCCTTCGAGCATCTGAACACGCTGCTTGTGGCGATTGATGGTCTCCTGTGCTACCTGCAAGGCACGCGCCATGATTAATTCGGGCGTGTCGTCGGCGCCGGATAAGATATAACCGCCGGTTTTGCGGATGGAGGGGAGGACTTCGTCGAATATCCAATCCTGAAATTTTTCGGCGTCAGGTAAATGAGAGTGCATTATCAAACGATAAACATTTGATTCTCCAATGATTATTACATTCGTCCCTCCAACTCCGTTAGAATGAGGAATATAAGCGGTGTTCCAATTCAGGACATCGCCTGACTTACAATGAGTTGCAATCGCGTGTTGAGGTTCTTTATACCCTAATGATTTGGCAACATCATTTGCAACAAACATTACCTGTCCGTTCTTTTCGATTATTCGGACTTCACCGAATAGATCGTTGCTAAAAATTTGAATGTCTGCTTCCATGCGTTTCATTTTTATTTTCGTTCCTGCGAAAGTCGTTCGGCGGCTTTGAGGGCGGCGATTTCGGAGCGGCTGTAATACTTTTTGCTGTTCTTCGAGGTCGACCGTCTGTATGCGTTCAGCTTCTTTTCGCGGATCATCCTGTCGAGCCATCGGCGGTCGCCGGCCACACGGCAGGCTTCGGTACGGGTGATTTCGTCTGCGGCGGGACACATCTGCCGGCAGGCTTTTATGGCGCCCATCTCGGACATCTCCATGATGAACTGCTTTAACTGAAAAAGATCAACCTCCATAGCGCGCTTTCGTATGAGATTTGAATATCCGTCTCACGCCTTTTACAAATTCCGTCCATTTCATTGTGGAGAGAATGCTCTTCAGGGTGTCGCGGTCAAGTTCACCACGGGTGTTTCTGAGATAAAAATTCGCATCATCCCGAACGATGTCCATTTCGTCCGCCAGGGCTTCTATAACCTCCTGCACGGTTGCACCCGGGCTTACCCCGATAGAAAGTTCCGAAGGAATACTGCCGGATGTTTTCGTGACTGTAATTTTGATTTTCCTCATGATTCTTTGCTGTTACGTTCTTCCTTTCCCGTTAAAATCGCAAAACTTTCGCCTTTTGACTGTTTGTTAAATTCCGTACTGCGGCTGTCATTTTCTGCTGATTGTATGGGTTGTTTGTTTACTCTTTTTTTTGTTTTACAATTAAATTATTCTGTTATTTAAGTTTATATGATTATTTCAATTCAATTCGGGCACAACAAGTTCGGGATCGTTCGCTTCGTCGCCCCACTTGGCGACCACCAGGTAGCCTCCGTTTACCGGCTGCAGGACGATCGGATCCAGGTTCTTTTGGATTTTCCTGAACATGGATTCCGGAGCGGCAATCATAAGGCCGGAATTTGAGACTTGATGCATTTTGATGTTCGACATTAGAATGTCTCTTTGGGGTACGCCCTTAGCCTCGAAAAACACCATAAGCTCTAATTCAGACGGGGGCGTTTTGCCTTCATGTTTATGCAAAAAGGGTTTTAAATGATAATCAGCGACAAGTGCGCCGATACCATGTGTCCGACCTGATCGTTCCGCCCATTCCCGTATTCTTTCGATTTCTATGCCCGTATTTTTATCTCGCACTCTAAGTTCGTATACGAGTGTATCATCCGGCATATCGACATCTTCTATTTCGTCAAGCCAGTATTCTATCTCGAACAGTTTTTGCTCCGGCACACCACCGACATATTCGGACACGGGTTTTGCGACAAGACTGTATTTCAGGCAAATTTCGTCCAACTGTTTTTTGACAATGAATTTGAGGCCGGGATATTTTGCCCTGTACTTTTGTGCAAATTCATGTGCCGTCCGTTGCTCTTCAAGAGATCTCAGGTAAGATTCTCTGTCTTCGTCGAATCTTTCAAGCTGGCCAACTTCACTGCATCTGCTAAAACCAAGTTTTTTCAACCGTTCCGCTTTTTCCTTAATCACTTCTTTTTTCGGAAAGTTATCTTCCGGCATCACAAGCAACCCGTCTGACTCCAGATCGAATGCCTCATGAATCTGTTTTGCTGTTACTGTTTCCATATTATTAATGTATAAGCTATGATTGTTTGGGTTGTACTTTGTGTCTATTCATATTATACATTGATGGTATTACCATCCTTCCTTAGTCGTCTCTTTGGCACTGCCACACCTCCGGCCCGTAGCGCCTCTGCACGAATCCGTTCTGTCATATCTCCCAGGGTACGCCCGCGAAGTGCGTTGCGCACAGTCTGATCCGTCACCTCGAACAGTCGGCCCATTCGGCTCGTTTCGCCCCGTTCTACTAAAATTCTTTTCATTTTTTACGTTCCTTTTGTTTAAAAATTTGTATCTTTGTCTTTTGTCCGAATCATTTTGGATTCTTTTTTGAATTTGAATGATTCAGGGGACAAAGATAATCATTTATAATTACGAGTAATCATAAATGATTATCTTTTATCGTCCGGATATGCAATTTGGAATGATTATAAAAACCAAAAGGTTATAGCCGTATGAATTTCTGTTATTTGGGTGCAATGTTTGCGGACAGAGTAATCAAATATAAGTACTTTATTTTTCATAGATAATTACTAATCAACTAATTTTAACCAGTATGAAATACGAACGTATACACATCGGAAGCATCATTAAAGATGAGGTAAAGAGACAGAAGAAAACGTTTGTCTCTTTTGCTCAAGATATTGGACTGCAGAAACAAAACGTAGATAAAAAAGTCTTTAGTCAGCAAGGATTGGACACTGACTTTTTAATGCTTATATCTGAAAAACTTGATTTTGATTTCTTCGATTATTATCGCCCCAAATCAGAGGGTAATCAAAATAGATTATCCGGAGAGATAAAAGCGACTTTCTCTATTGAATTAGGGGCAAAAAAGCAAGATCGCTCCTTTCGGTTTTTGTTCGGAGAAAACGACATAAAAATCGTTGATAATGAGATACAGGACTTATAATAATAAAATATAAGATTCAACATACGTGTAGATTCTATTAAAATATTGAATGACTAATATTATAATGTATTTATTATTAAATTATTTAATTATGGAAACAAAAACATTAGATCGAGAATTTGCGGAAAAAGAAGTCGTAAAACTAAAGAAGGCTTTTCCGAATTATCCGGAAGCCTTTTTCGATATGCTGATTGAACGGATACTTGCCAATGACATTGTTGAAATTCAATTGGAGATGACTATTGATTACGTAATTGATACAGTCAAAAGTAACCAATTATCAATTGCAGATGTTATTGAGGCGAGTGGTAGATTCTATTGGGATGGTCGTGAATCCAGAAAAGAGTTGAATGATTGCGAGCCCGGAGGTCGTTGTTCAGATTAAAATCAAAGGGAGCAAAAGAGTGCACCTTTTGGATATGATATTTGAAGATAAAAATTTAGAGGTATTAAACAAATAAAACTGAGCGAATATGACTACTAAAGATTTAACAAAAGAAGAAGCAATTGCAATAGATGCCATTTTGCAAAAAAAATACAAAATGGTGGATGTCACAAAGTATGTAAGGACGCAATAGGAGAGAATGAATATGACAAAAATCGCCGATATCTTAGTTATCTCATATTCGAAGGTCTTGCATGGCATATGAGCGATTCTTGTGATGCAATACACGTACGATTTATTACGGAAAAAGGAAAATTGCTTCTCGCAACAGGAGGGTTAACCATTGGTTTTAAAGAAGACATGAATGGGCTAAATGATTAATATATTAATAAATAATAGAGATATGAAAAGTAAAGGTAGTAGCAGTAAAACTGTAGAGCACAGTAGGAGTGCGAAGACGGGGCGGTATGTAACGGAGGAATATGCAAAGAAGCATCCTGACACAACGGTAACGGAACATGAAAAAATTACCAGAAAGAAGTGATTCTAATATAAATTGCTCAAATGGACAAAGGGAAACGTCTATTCTTCATTACGCCGATTGGCAACAATGAATCTGAAATAAGAAAAAGGACGGATGGAATCATAGAAAATATTTTAAAGATAGCCTTTCCTGATTTTGATGTCAAATGTTCTCACATGCTGCCTGGCAGCATGATAAATAATGAAATATTAGAGCATATAGATGAAGACGAGTTAGTTGTCGCGGATTTAACAGGACTGAATCCAAATGTAATGTATGAATTAGCATTTAGACACTCCGTGGAAAAACCTGTTGTGTTAATCGCTTTAAGGGATACGAAAATTCCGTTTGACATTAGCCACGATAGAGTAATATTCTATGAAGACAGTTTTAGCGGAGCCTCTAATTTAATAGATGGCATTAAGGGTACTGCAAAGGCGGCATTAGAGGCTAAAACTATTGAAAACCCTATATCTATATATCGTAGTGTGCGCAAGAAGAATGCCAGAAAAAACTTCGAAAAAATATTCGTAGACAAGAAATCTCAGACTCTGCCAAAGCGAAAACTTTCTAAAAAAGAAGCGTTTCTCGCCAAAGTATCAGTAGAAGGGAATGAGGCCGCCATAAAAGGCGAATTGGATGATGATGATTGGGCAGAATTAAAGAAGATTAATACATATTGTCCTGATGTTGAGAATATTCATTTCTGCAATGTCGCGAGGATTAAAAACGGGGCTTTTTCTGATCCAGAAAATAGATGGCTTAAAAAAATATCTGCACCAAAAGCCCTGCGGATAGGAGAGTTAGCTTTTTGCTTCTGTTCTGAAGTCGGTCACTTTGATTTACAAAATGTCGAGTCGGTTGGATACTGTGCATTTGGGTATTGTGAGTCAATGGAATCACCGTCTTTACCGAATGTGACACATATCGATAAAGAGGCTTTTAGCGGATGTAAAAAATTAGAAAATATATCATTGCCTGTATTGGGAAATATACCGGATGAGCTGTTTGATGGTTGTTGGTCATTAAGGAAGGTTGATTTTCCCAAAGTAAAATCTATTGACATGCATTCCTTCCCGAGTCAAAGTTTATTGGAAGAACTAAGATTTGGATGCGAGGAGCATATAGATACGCATCCTCTCGCCTTTGAGTTTGCCGGCACAAAAAAAATTACGCTTTACCTCAGAGGAGCTAATTTAGAATCCGTCGAAAACGGGAATAAATGGGGAGGATGTATTTGGAAAAGTATTCAAGAATATAAGCCGTTATGAAAAAAAATAAATATTAAGGATATAAAGTTATGTGTTGGAATACCGCTTTTTACAATGAACTATGGGTAATTATACTCGAATTAGGATTGATTGTGAGTGGGGTATGGTTTATCGCGCTTAACCATCGTAAACGGAACGATGTTGCTAAATCTGCGCAATCAGAAAAATTTAAAGAAGAATCCAAAGATCCGCAGGACGAAATTGGAATATTGAAAGAGCGTGTCAAAAAAATAGAAGACGCGCAAAAAGAACATTCCTCTTTTGATGCCCGGATTAAAACTTTGGCGAAAAATGATTCTGAATTAAGCGCAAGGGTAAAAAACATGGACAATTGGAAAATACCCAAGTGGGTATATTGGGTGTGGTTAATAGTAATAATTGCAATTGGCTTATCCATTGCCGCGATTTGTATGGATAGTGGAATAATGTGGAACGTAGAAATTGTATCCACTTCTATTGTACTTTGTTTTGTGGGAATTCTTGCTACGTTTATTGTTGTGAACAATTTTGCGCAGGTGGAGAAAATAGAGCGACAGTTTAAAAGCGAAGTAGGTGAAATGAATGATGAATTAAGTAAATACAGACATATTATTGAAGGGAAGATACTGTATTTAATAAAAAGGAACAACGAACTGTTTCTGGAATTTCTTAAAGATCGAACGGAGAGACATTGTGAAAAAGAGGAATTTGAAGATATCACGAATGAATTTATTGCATGGTCAAAAACAGTTGACATGCAATATATTGATATATATGCGGACACTATAGATAAATGCCTTGATTTGCTTAAACTAATATTTGAAAGTGAAGAGGATGCCAGCAAAATAAGAAGCTGTCCCTTAGTTTATTTCTACGAGGAGTTGAGTAGATATATTCCGTACTCAGAGAAAGCGCGAGGTTTATATAACCGAATAAACATATTAATGGACAGTGATTCTTTTAATAAAAAAAACAGGAAGATAAAGAAAGGGAGACAGTAAGACGCATAACAAGCGACGAGGAACGATCTTAATTTAGAGCATTCTAAATAAGCAATGTATGGAAAAGGAAGGGGATTATAAATGATGGGATACGACGAAAATGAATGATTAAAATATTAGCAGTTAAACTATTTGAATATGAAAAAGATTATATTGTCGCTTTTGGTGTATTCAGTACTGGCGTCCTGCAAAACGGACGAGGTGAGGATCGGGGAGTGCGAAGATATGGTTCGCTCTTTTATATCAAATGCATATGTTACGAACAGAAATACAATCTTTGATATATATCCGCTGTTCACCGATATTCAGCCATATAACAAGATTGGAGACATCGTTATTGAAACTTCATCTATTAGTTCGGATAAATCCGTGACAATTATATGTCACGAATCCGGAAGGGATGAAAAAAAACTTCTGTTTGAACTTGAATATCGCAACGGGAAATATATCATATCCCAATCAAAAGGCCTCTCCATCTATTGTGATTCCCGACTGTTTAGCTATTGCAAAAGAATTGGCTGTCTGGACGACGGGGCATACGATATCCAAGTCTCCAGCGTCTGCGCAGACAAGCAAGGCGAATATGAGAGGCTGGTACAGAAAATCAAAAACGAAATAGAATCCGGTTTTGAGATTGAAAGTCATACGCTGGAAGTAAGAAGCATGTACGGATTTTCGAAATATGTTTCAGGCAGTATTTCAATGAAAAATAATTCGCGTTTTAGTATTCCCTCAAGAGTATATGATATTTATATAGTATATATGGATTCAAATCACAATGTTATACTGAGAAAAAAAATATTGTTTGACAATTATGAATCCATCCTGTACGGCGGGATTAAAACATCCTCCATATATTCTGAAACAAATGTAGGAAGTGCTTCAAGGGTAAATGTTGAACTTAAACTGACTTCAACGGATTTTATAGAGGATATAATCGCCAATTATGTAGAAGGGGAAAATTGCTTTCAAACGAATCTGTAACATCGGTAAACAACAGGGGATATAGATATTTTATTATTTAATGCGTTGAAGCGACAGTAATAAATAAATTATTAACAATAAATGGACTTGGAACTGATTCAGCGTAAAATATATGGAATACGGGGCCGGCGGGTGATGCTGGACTTTGATTTGGCGGAAATGTATGGGGTGGAAACAAAGAGTCTGAAGCTGTCGGTAAGGCGCAACATCAAACGTTTCCCCTCGGATTTCATGTTTCAACTCACTGCCGGCGAATGGGATGCTTTGAGGTTTCAAAATGAAACCTCAAAGCGCGGCGGATTTATTCCGTATGAATGAACTAAACGGTACAAACGAAGAACTGAATATATAAATGATTTGAATATGAAAAAGATTTTACTGTTGATGTTTGTATTGATTCCTGCAATAGCGAAAGCGCAGGACAGGATTGTTACGCGGAGCGGGGATACGCTGCATGTGGAAGTAGTGAAGAATGCCGTAAGGGTGATTGAATTTTTGTATCCCGGCGAAACCGCTGTAAATGAAATAAACAAGGGAAGGGTGGCTAAGATCATTTTTGGCAGCGGAAGGGAGGAAATTCTTTATGATATGACGGTGCCTGACCGTTACAGGAGCAAGAAGTCTGTGATTGAACTGGATTTCACGTATGGGCTTCCGCTTTATGATTTTACGGTTGGAGTTATGGAAGCGGATTTAGCCTGTTTGTATAAACTGGATTACCTTCTGATTGGGGCGGGTGTAGGACTTGGTTATGTGCAGGAAAGATGGGATGATAACGGGGTAATGTATTCGGCTTTTGGAAGGATGAAGATACGGTTTCGCACAGGTATTGCTTCCGGATTTATTTCTCTCGATGCAGGATATAGAAGTATACCTTCTGTACGCATGTCTGGAGTGTATTCGAGTCCGTCGATCGGGTATGATATACCGGCAGGCAGAACTACAAATCTGGTGTTGAAAATGGGCGTTATTATTCAATCGTCCGGTAGCGATTTGGCATATACTATTCCTTTCCTTTCGCTCGGATGTGCGTTTTAATTAATGACAGAGGGAGGTATGCATCGAAAAGGATAAAATGACATTCATTCGGCAGATTTTTTATGGCAGGAATAAGGTGCGCGAAAAGATGATGAGAAAATATAGTAGGAGGCTACCCGATGTGTTATAAAGCAGAAAACGCAAAACATCCTGGTTTTGCGTTCCCCGATTTCCTTTTCTCAAATGAGAAATGAACCCGGCAGCAAAAGTACAACTATTTTTTTGAGATTGACAGTAATAAAGAAACTATTAACAATAAAATATTTTATCTATGGAACTAAATGAAAGAATCAAACTGATTAGGACGCATTTTTGCAACGGGAACAATAATAAGTTCGCCGAAATGCTGGGTATTACTCCTCAAAATGCAAGTACTCTTATGAGAGAGGGAAAGAAAAGTATCGGGAGAAGACTTAGAGCCCGAATACTGGAGACTTTCCCGGTCAACGAGGCATGGCTGCTCAGGAACGAGGGCGAAATGCTGAAAGACGATGCGCCGGTAGAGAGTGCACCGGTGGAGAGCGCGTCGGCAGAGAGTATACCGGTAGAAAGTGTGCCGGCAGAGAAGAGTGCTCCGGAGAGCATGGAGGGTTATACGCCGGAGAGAGCGCCGGAAGACCGTCTTCCGGAGAGTATGCCGGGAGACCATCAGTGCATGGATAACCCTCAACACGTCGACGTGCCCGTATGCTTTTTATTGACGGTGATAGACCGGCAGGGTCAGGCTATCCTGGAACTGAACCGGACTGTTGCGGCACAGCAGCGGATTATCGACGGTCTGGTTTCAAAGGGGTGAAGCGAAACTGTAAAGCTGAAAAATTCTCCTTCATCTAAATCGCAAAATGGTTACAAAAAATGACTATATATTTGATATACAGTATATAAATAATGACTCTTAATCATTGGGTCGACGGTTCGAGCCCGTCCGGGGTCACGTTTATTTAGTTGTGGGTGAGGTCGATACACGAGTTGTACGGCCTCATTTTTTTTATACTTATATGCTTTTGAATCACAAAACATTAAATATTGAGCAGGACATGCTGACGGCTATAAACAGGATTGATATTTACACCGCGTCGAGCCTTGTCCACAACGGTTCGCCGGTGATGGCGGACGGGCGGATCAGTGACATACGGACTGAAGCTGAGGCCGTTGCAGAATGCAACACAGTGATCAACGACACAGATCTGGCGGCGATCCCCGTCTATGTAAATTTGAATCCGGAATCTTATATACATCTCATCACGTCAATGTTTTGATGCCGGAAGGCATCTGAAATGGATAACCCCAAACAAGCGAAGCGCAGTTCGGGGCA
>JAIRZR010000160.1 GCA_031267155.1 Prevotellaceae bacterium
GGAGTTGTGGAGAGACGTATGCTGTACCCCGAACTGCGCTACGCTTGTTCGGGGTTACCCATATTTGACGCCTTACGGCGTCAGTTTACAATGCACAAAACTGCCCCGCACATGGTATAACGAAGGGAGAATGTTGCTGGACAGGGTAACAGGTCTGATGACACAGGCTTGTTCAAAGTAAATTCGGTTTATGTAATAAATATGTGTTATCTTTGCCGAAATTTTTGAATTTAATATAATGGTAAATATTTGTCTATGCGACAGCTAAAATAAATTGTAAACATGAGAATATCTTATAACTGGTTGAAGGATTATATTTATTTTGAAGAGACGCCCGAAAAAATTGCGGAAATTTTGACGTCTATCGGATTGGAAGTTGAATCTCTTGAGCATTTGGAAAGTGTAAAAGGCGGATTAAACGGAGTTTTGGTCGGACATGTCCTGTCGTGCGGGAAACATCCCGACGCTGACAGGCTTCGTGTTACAAGTGTGGATACGGGCGGGGAACAGGCTCTGCAGATTGTATGCGGAGCGCCAAATGTCGCCGAAGGACAGAAAGTCGCCGTTGCTACGCTTGGCACAAGTTTATATTTCGCTTCGGGAGAGGAAGTTAAAATCAAGAAATCGAAAATACGCGGAGTTGAATCCTTTGGAATGATATGTGCCGAAGACGAACTCGGACTGGGAAATTCGCACGAGGGCATTATGGTTCTGGATCCGGATTCCGTTCCCGGAACGCCTCTCAAAAAACTGTTACAGCTTGAAGACGATGTTGTTTTCGAGATAGGGCTTACTCCCAACAGGGTCGACGCCGCTTCGCATTTCGGAGTGGCGAGAGATCTGGCTGCATATTTCAGGAAAAAAGCAGAATTGCCGGATGTTTCCGGCTTTATGATCGACAACTATTCCAATCCATACGAAATTGAAATAGAGGACGAAGACGGCTGCCTGCGGTATTCGGGAATAACTGTTTCGAACGTGAAGATAAAACCTTCGCCCGAATGGCTGCAGAAGCGCCTGACAGCCATTGGAATCAAACCCAAAAACAATGTAGTCGACATAAGCAATTACATACTTCACGAATTGGGGCAGCCCCTGCATACTTTTGATGCGGATAAAATCGGCGGTCGCAAAGTCGTTATCCGTACCTGCGCGGACGGAACGGAGTTTACGACCCTCGATTCCGAAGTCCGCAAGCTTAAGTCTGCCGATCTAATGATATGCGACCAGTCCGTACCGATGTGCATAGCAGGGGTTTTCGGGGGAATGGATTCGGGAGTTACCGACGAAACGGCGAATGTGTTCATCGAATCGGCTTATTTCAATCCCGTCAGGATTCGCAAAACATCCCGACATCATGGATTGATCACGGACTCTTCGTTCAGATTCGAGAGGGGAACCGACCCGAATATGACCGTATATGCGCTGAAACGTGCGGCGCTGTTAATCAGAGAACTTGGCGAAGGAGAAATCTCGTCGGACATTGTGGACGTTTATCCGCAAGTCATGGAACCCTCACGGATAGAGATGAGCTACAGCAATATCGGACGTGTTGTCGGGAAAAATATTCCTGCAGCGGAAATAAAGAGTATTGTTCAAGCCCTGGAAATGGAAATAATAGAAGAAAACGGAGATTCGTTTACTCTTATGATTCCTTCATACAGGGTCGATGTGAAAAGGGAATTTGATGTGATAGAGGACATTCTGCGCATTTATGGATACAACAATGTCGAAATCCCCTCCCGGGTACATTCCACTCTCAGCCATGTGTCGAAGCCGGACAGGGACAGGCTGGCAAATGCCGTTTCGGATTTCCTTACGGCAAACGGATTCAGGGAGATAATGTCAAATTCGCTGACAAAATCGGGATATTACGACAGTCTCGAAACATATAAAGCCGAAAATTCCGTGAAGATATTAAATCCCTCAAGCAACGAACTGAATATCATGCGTCAGACACTGCTGTTCGGAGGGCTGGAAGCGATTGCACGGAATATAAACCGGAAAAATCCCGACCTGAAATTTTATGAGATGGGGAACTGTTATTCGCGTAAGGAAACACAGTCGCCCAATCCCCTGAACGCGTACAGGGAAGATTCACGAATCGCACTGTTTTTGACGGGCGATACCTGTTCGCTGTCCTGGAATCAAAAAGCGGAACCTTCGAATTTCTTCACGATGAAGTCTTTGCTGGAGAAACTCCTGCAGCGTTTTGGAGTGGATATGTCGAATTTAAAAGCCGACAATGCTCCCGAAGATATTTTCGCCGACGGCCTGTCGCTCAGCATTCCCAGGGGAAAGCATGTTGCGGCATTTGGAATTGTGGCAAAGAATATCCTTCGAATGACGGACGTCAATCAGGATGTGTTTTTTGCAGAGATAGATTTTCAATCAATAGTCAATTTTGCCAAACAGGATAAAACCGTTTACAGAGAACTTGCCCGTTTCCCGGAAGTCCGGAGAGATTTGGCTCTTGTGATAGACAGAAATGTGAACTTTTCCGTTTTGAGGGATATTGCATTCCGGACAGAAAGGAAACTTTTGAAAAACGTGGGATTATTCGACATCTACGAAGGCGATAAACTCCCCGCAGGTAAAAAACAGTATGCATTGAGCTTCATAATTCAGGACGAGGAAAAAACTCTGACAGATAAATATATCGAACAGATAATGCAGAATCTGCTTGCCGCATTTGAAAAAGAGACCGGAGCAGTACTAAGATGACCGTGTCGAAGGCACAAGCATAGTCGAGCTGATTGTCTCTGATACCGGTAAACAGTGTCGGCACTGGACAAATACAGAGCCGGATTTGCAATTATTTTATCCCTGCTATTGTCCAACAGGGTAAAAATTTCCTCGTATTTGCCTTCTTCATCTTCTACAAGGTAATGAATTGTGTTTTGGCTGATCAAACGGCTGAGAGTACACGGACTGATCAAAAAAGTTGCCAAGTCTTACAAATATTATCCCACTAAACTGGGGAAAAAAACAATTGTTATGGCATTTAAAATTAAGGAAATGGTAATCATTCCCGCTTTTATACCACGCGCGGGGAAGTTTTGTGCATTGCGGGAAAACTCCGTAAGGAGTTTAAGATGGATAACCCCGAACAAGCACAGCGCAATTCGGGGTAAACTGCCGCACTTATCAGAACTACGAAGTAGTTCAACTCCTTACGGAGTTGTGGAAGAAAGGCGCTTTACCCCGTGCTGCGCTTTGCTTGCACGGGGTTATCAAAATTGGACGCCTGCGGCGTCAAGAAGACGTGAAGCATTTCTACATTTTTATCTCAC
>JAIRZR010000163.1 GCA_031267155.1 Prevotellaceae bacterium
CCGATATGTCCGCTTTTATTTGACAGACCCGGATGTTTATGTTTGTCGGCGGTGGCGGTGAAATTCCTGCTCGCTTCGGCGATATCTCCGTCTAAAATCACTGTTCCATTAAGAGTTACTCTGATTCTATTTCCATTTGCAATCACCTCCTGGACATTCCATTCGCCGGTCGGTTTCAGGTAGCCGCGTTTTGCGGAAATTACCCCGTACACCGAACCGTGATACTGATACACGGCGAGATTCTTATATGCGTCCGCCTCGTTGTCGAGTATCTGCAGTTCCATTCCCACATATGCCGCGTCGCCTTCCATCGGAGTACGTATCCCCAGACCGTTGTTTGCCGCAGGAGTAAGCATAAACTCGAAACGCATAATAAAGTCGGAATATTCCTTTTCGGTGTACAGATTACCGTGTCCACCGCCGGACGGGATGCAGGCAATCGCGCCGTTGCGGGGAACGTAGTCCTTCAGGTTTCCCGTCCAGCCGGTCATATCGATGCCGTTGAACATCGGGACAAATCCCCCGGCCTTTTCCGCAGCGGAAACTTCGTAGGGTTCTGCACGCGGTATCTCGCGGATGTAGATATTCCGGTACTCTACATATGTGCCGTGCGCCTGCAATTCAATCTGTTCCTTTGAAGGTATGGGTAGCGACCTGTCCCAGTAATTTTCGAGAACAGTATTGTCTACGACTAATTGTCCATTAAGGTAAACTGTAACTTTTTCGCCGATCATTTTGATATAAAACGAATTCCATTCGTTCACCGCATTGTCTGCGAGCAGAAGTGGCTTGCTTTCATGCTTTTTATTATTGTATAGCCCGCCGGAACCGACCTGCGCTCCGACAGATACGCGCGAGGTGTCCCATATCTGCACCTGTGGCGTCCCGCGAAGATAAATGCCGGCGTCGCCTTCGGGAGCGATTTTCCAGTCGACATACATCTCGAAATCGGCATAATCCTTTACCGAACAGAGATTGTCGCCGCCCTTGCCGTCGAATACCAGCAGTCCGTTCTTGACATGCCAGTCGCGGCGCATTATTTCGTCTGCTTTCTTTTGCCTGTCAGCCAGCTGTTTTGCGCTCATCTTTTTCCGGGCAACGGGATTTTCGACCAGTCCTTTCCATCCCGTAAGGTCTTTACCGTTGAACATCGACACAAAGCCTCCGTCCTTGGGCAGGGATGAGAGATGCTTCAGGATTTCCTGTTTCTGATATTCGGCTTCGGAGTTTTTATTCACCGCGACAGCCCTGTTCAGCAATGCCGTAACTTCGCTGCCGTAATATGCGGGATTGGCTGTCGCTATTTTGCGTACAGCCTGAACCGCCGCCTGCTGAACTTCCGGGCTGCTGTCGTCAAGATAAGTTCCGACAGTTATCAAAGCCAGAAAAGTATTCGTTTTGGCAATCTGCTCGATTATTTCCTTTTTTTGAGCGCCTGTCTTGGCGATTTCCAGAGCGTTGCGCAGGAGCAGCAGCTTCTGTTCCGGCTTGTTGGCGGACTTATTGATTTTGGATACATAGCTTTTCAAAGCCTTGTCGAAGTACTTGGGATTTGTCTTTGCGATATTTAACAGAGCCGGCATTGCGGATGCGTCGCTCCAGTTGCTTAGAGCGTCGAATGCCGCGTCCCCGTCGGCGCTCTCAAGACCGGGAAGCACCATTTTCAGGGCGTTACTGCCGCCGATTTTTGCAAGAACATTGTAGTAGCGTTCCGGATTCCGTCCTGTTTTGAGCAGTCCGACAACCCTTTTAGTCTGTTCGTCCTGCGGCAGCGAGGAAACCGAGGAATACAGGGCGTCCTGCAAATAAGCCGTCTGTTCGCTGTCCGACGATGTATTCAGCAGCTGGGCAACAAGCGGGGCATTTTTTTCTCCTGCAATATCCTTCAATGCTTTACATGCCGCGATACGCACAGCTCCATCCGGAGACGCCACCAAAGCGTAAACATTCTCGAACTGATTTGCGGCTTTGTGCGAAGCGAGTATGTCCAGCAGCGCCGTCTGGGCTACAGGATTGATTTTCGGCAGTACGGCGGCAATTTCCGGAATCAGTTTATCGCTTTTAATCGACTGTAATACGGATTTTCCCGTGGCAACCGTTCCTTCATTATCGGTATCCATTGTTACAAGAATCGGAGTGATTGCCTTTTCCCCGGCAAGCTTTCCTGCGGCAACAATTGCTGCCTGTCTGACAGAGTGGTCAGCTATATTTTTTACTGTCGTAAAAGTAACCGCAGGCTGTTTGATATTTTCTGCCGCGTTTTTTCCACCCGACTCTCCCACTGTAACAAATACAGCCTGTGGAACATGGTATTTCGTCATATTTTCTACTATCAGTGGCAATGCGCCCTGATTGCCGTAATTTCCCAAAGCGTAAATAAGTTCGGCTTTAATCTCGCTGTCTTTTTCCTTCCTGAGTTGTGCAATAAGAGTTTCATATACTTTCTGCGACTTTATTCCGGAAGCAAAATTCAGGGCGGCGGTACGGTACTGTTTATTGTCGCTTTTCAGGGCATTGAGTATTTCCGGTATGGCTTTGTCGCCTTCTGCAGCAACATACAGTTCGAGCGCTGCGGTCTTTGCAGCAATCTGTTTATCTTCGGAAGTCGCTTTCAGCAGTTTTTTAATGGCGGATGAAACCTTTTTGTCCTGTTTCGACAGCCTGCTGTTCAGATATAATATGTATGAACCCAGGGCGTCGGACGGCTCCTGCAGATAGTTTACCTTCGCCGCTTCTCCGTTCAAAACCTTCTCCGAATCGGGAGAAGCGATTGCAGCCAGGGCATACAGGACTGTCTTTTTCAGCTTTATATCCGGCGTCGAAACCGATGAAGCTATTTTCCCGGCAGCCGGAGTGTATGCAAGCTCGCCCAAAGCCTGTGTAAGCGTGATTTTTTGCTGTGCATTTGCCGGTTCAAGCGCGTTCAGCATGGCTTTACCCGCATTCTCTCCGCCGATCCGGATCAAAATGCGGGAGGCGGCGTCGCACAAACGGTCGTTTGCAAGATACTTAGCTACCGTTTCGACCGATTCGCCGCCGGCAACATATTGCAGCTGTATCAGCAGGAAATCGCGGATTTCGTCCGATTTCGCATTGGGAATCACTTTAAGCAGATTCTTTTCGATTTCGGCTCTTTGAGCCTGATTTTTTGATACGAACATTGTCAGTCCGCTGATGACGTATCTGATCTGTGCGTCGTTTCCTCCCGGTTCGGCAAGGCGCGGCGCAAGATCGGCTATAACATCGCCCAGTGAATACAGGTCATTCATTAACCTGTTGAACGTGGCAGTGTTGTCGGCAGGCAAAAGCATCACGATGTCTGCTATTTTTGTTTCACGTGTACGCTTATCGGTTTGCGCCGCGATGGAAATCGACAGACCGAGCGTCAGTATAAGTGTCAGAAATAAATTACGAATCATATCTTTCATTTTTTTAATATTATCAGTAAAAAACTAAATGTTCCACGGCGCTCTTGCCGGTTGATTAATCAGGGCATTGGCTGCCGGATCGTCTATAAATTGAAGCCTGTCGGGATCAAATTTCAGCGAACGTCCCAGACGCACTGCAATGATTGCCAGATTGACCAGGGTCGACGAACGGAATCCGTTCTGCTCGTTAAGCGCGAAAGCCTGACGTGTGCGTACCGAACGCGAAAAGTCCGTGATTTGCTCTGCAGGCTCTGGAAATTCCGCCATCCTGTTCTGCAGATCGGGGATGGTCGAGCGGAATCCGGGATACAGTTTTCCTTTCGGTCCTTCGATATAGGCGGCGTCCCTGTCGCGGTTTTCCCCGTCAAGCACGATTTTGCATCCGTCTTTGTAAACGAGTTCAACGCGTTTCCATGTTCCGCAGGCGTCGGAATCCTGCTGCTGTCCATCCACAATAATCTCCACGGGACTTGTATCGTCCTTGCCCAGAAAGTACTGTATGGGGTCGAGATAGTGCTGTCCCATGTCGCCCAGTCCGCCACCGTCGTAATCCCAGTATCCCCGGAATGTGCCGTGAACGCGGTGAGAATTATACGGTTTGAACGGCGCCGGTCCCAGCCACATGTCGTAGTCAAGCTCGGCAGGAACGGATTCGGTCGCCAGTCCTGTTTTTCCAACCCAGTAAAATTTCCAGTCAAATCCGGTAGCGGCATTGACTGTAACTTTCAGGGGAAATCCCAGCAGTCCGCTGTCAACCAGCTTTTTTATCGGCTTTACAGTTGTCCCCATTCCGTAAAATGTGTCTGCAAAACGGAACCATGTGTTTAGCCGGAATACTCGACCGTGACGTTCAACGGCTTCCCTTACCCTGATGCCTTCGCCAATGGTTCTGGTCATCGGCTTTTCGCACCAGACGTCTTTCCCCGCCTTCACGGCGTCGACAGACATTTTCCCGTGCCAGTGCGGAGGAGTCGCAATATGCACAATATCAATGGAAGGATCCTGTAACAGTTCACGATAGTCGTGATAAGTCTTTGTTCCCGAAGGACACTGTGCAAGGGCTTTTTCCAGATGCTTTTTATCCACATCGCAGATAGCAGTCAGACGTGAACCGGGGTATCCGATGTGTCCCCGTCCCATGCCGCCAACTCCAATGATGGCTTTGCTCAGCTCGTCGCTCGGCGCAAGAAAACTTCCTCCCAATACCCTGCGCGGAACAACAGTAAAAGCGCTTACGGCAATGGCCGCCGTTTTTATAAATGCGCGCCTGTTTTGTTTGAAATCACTCATATAATTACCAATTAATTGTTTACAATAAATTAAATGTTTATTTATCGTGACAAAGATAGTACTTATTTTATTATGTAAACCGAATTTTGATTGAGGGATGCGAAATAAACAGGATATAACAGTTTCAGAATATCGCGAACAAATTGCTTGATCAGGCGGCTGAGAGTACACGGACTGATCAAAAAAGCGGCCAGTTCCTGCAAATATTATCTCACTAAACTGGGAAAAGAAACAATTGTTACGGCGCTTAAAATTAAGGAAATGGTGATAATTCCCGCTTTTAATTTTTAATCTCTTGCCAAATAATGCATTAATTTGACTTGTTAAGTACTAACGGGTAATGAAGAAGAAACTGTTTGACTATGGTGCAATGAAAATCATAGTTGAGAACGGAAAAGAGAAATGGCAGTCTACATCCCGACCTTTCCTTAGAAATAATGATGACCTTGAAATCCTGAACCGATACAACTCGGAGATAAGAGGCATCTATAATTATTATTATCTTGCCAACAACTGCAACATTCTCAACAGTTTCTACTACCACATGAAAGAGAGTATGTACAAGACATTTTCGTCAAAGTATGAATCAACTGTACGGAAAATTATTCAAAAATACACTCGTGACAAAATCTTCCGTGTGCAATATGAGGATAACAGAGGCGTAATTAAAGAGCGTACTTTATATCATGGTGGATTTAGGCAACAAAAGCAGGCAAGATTGGATTTCGCAGACAATCTGCCCAGTTACCATGCAACCCAAAGCACGAGCCTGATGGTTCGGCTTAAGGCTTGCAAGTGTGAATATTGCGGAGAGACGGACAATTTGAAGATGTTTCATGTCCGTAATCTCAAGAATCTGGAAGGTAAACAAGATTGGGAACGTTTTATGATTGCCCGAAAGAGGAAAACAATAGCTGTTTGCAATAACTGTTATCGCAAAATTCATGGAAACAAGAAATAGACTGAACATATTGATGGAGAGCCGTATACATGGAGACGTGTACGTACGGTTCGGTGGTGAGTATCTGGAAACCTACCATCCGAAAGGATGGCAAGGCGCTGGGTGCTTAGTCTGTGGGGCCGGAAAAACCCTGATAATGTGCTGTGGCGCATACGAAATGAAACGTCTCGGACTGGCCAATAAGCCACTAATTGTCGGACTGAAAGCCAATGTACACGAGATAGCCGCCACATTCAAAACAGCCTATCCCCATACCAAAATCCTGTATCCCGGAAAGGAATATTTTACACCGAAAAACCGCGTAAAGATTTTCAACGAGATAAAAAACAACAACTGGGATGCCGTGATACTGACGCATGACCAGTTCGGGATGATACCCCAATCGCCTGAAATGCAAAAGCAAATTTTGGAGAAGGAACTGGAAAGTGTGGAAGAAAACCTCGAAGTCCTGCGACAACAGGGAAAAGACGTGTCGGCAGGCATGTTACGCGGGGTCGAAAAACGGAAAGAAAACCTCGAAGTCAAAATAAAAACCCTGACCGAACAGATCAAAAGCCGCACCGATGACGTGGCTGATTTTAAGACAATGGGTATTGACCATATCTATATTGATGAAAGTCACCGATTTAAAAACTTAATGTTTACTACCCGCCACGACCGGGTAGCAGGTCTGGGCAATCCCGAAGGCAGTCAAAGAGCGCTCAACATGTTATTTGCCCTTCGCACCATTCAGGAACGCACCGGAAAGGA
>JAIRZR010000254.1 GCA_031267155.1 Prevotellaceae bacterium
ATCCTGTGAAAAGCAGATCAGCGGGCAGAAAATCACAATCAGTATAAGCCTACTTGGGATAAACAAACATGTATTTTTGTACTTTTTCATCTATATTTGAATGTTTTAGCATGTCGGAAGCCTCGAAAATATCCATAAGTCTCCCGTCGTTATATTTTATGATAATGGACTGTTTACCGGTGGAATATGCCGTGTTGGTCACTTTCCCGTCGATGACAAAAAAACCGGCTTCTTCCCCGCTCAATCCGAACTTTTGCCTGACAGCCTGTCTTTTTTCTTCTATCATATCTTCGGGAAAAGGCGTAGCGCTCAGCTCCGTACGCGGCAATATCCGGTATATCAGCATTCGACACAGTATGGACAGGACTTTGTCCGGATGTGAAATCCAGACCGTTGCAGCGCTTTCGATATCTCCATCGCACAGCGAGGCGAAATGGCTGATAATCTCCGTATTGTCCGGGACAAAAACGCTGTTGTCCACAGACTTGTTGAGAAAGAACAGCAGCGAAGGCGAGGCGAACAGTTTTTCGCCGTTGCGCGTAAGGTATTTTGCCCGGCGAAGTATTTGCGTCAGAACGGTTTCGGCAGACAGAACCGTTTTGTGCAGATAAACCTGCCAGTACATCAGCCTTCTTGAAATCAGGAATTTTTCAATGGAATAGATGCCCTTGGCTTCCACCACGAGTTTGTCTTCGTGGACGTCGAGCATGCTGATAATTCGTTCGATGCCAATCATTCCCTCGACGACTCCCGAGAAAAAGCTGTCTCTTCTCAGGTAGTCCAGCCTGTCGACGTCTAACTGTCCGCTCACAAGTTCGTTGAGGAAACGCTTTCTGTATCTGTTTGAAAAGATTTCCATCGCCAGCCCCAGTTTTCCCCCAAATTCCCTGTCCAGATATTCGAAGAAAACCTTCGAGACGGTTTCGTGCGACAGTCCTTCCACGATGCTCGATTCCAGAGTATGACTGAACGGGCCGTGTCCGATATCGTGTAAAAGTATTGCCGCCATCGCCATTTCCATTTCTTCACCGGAGATTCCGTGTCCCTTGTCCTTCAAAGTATCAAGAGCGCGTCCCATAAGATGCATCGCCCCCAGGACATGCTGAAGTCTGTTGTGGCAGGCTCCCGGATAGACAAGATGGGTCAGTCCGAGCTGTTTAATGCTGCGCAGGCGCTGTATATAAGGATGTTCAAGTATCGAATAGATAAGTGGAGACGAAACCGTTATAAACCCGTGTACAGGATCGTTAATAATCTTTACCTTGTATTTCTTATTCATAATAACCCGTTTAAACTCCGCAAAAATATAAAAAACCGACGATATCCGCGTGCATTTGTCCTATTTGTTTCCTGATGAAGCTGTTTTGGAGACTGCCCCGACGGAGAGATGAAATAATTTTCAATCGAAATACGGCGAAATTGGACATAGCAATTAATTGTATGTTATTTATTTCGCATTCCTAAAAAAAGCTCCGTTGCACGTGTGGAATAACCTCATTTCTCTAAAAAAGCCCCGTTTCACGTGTGCAATGATCTCATTTCTCTAAAAAAGCTCCGTTTCACGTGTGCAATGACCTCGTTTCTCTAAAAAAGCTCCGTTTCACGTGTGCAATGACCTCATTTTTCTAAAAAAGCCCCGTTTCACGTGTGCAATGATCTCATTTCTCTAAAAAAGCCAATTTTACCAGTAACATTCAGGACAGCCCATATCTCTTCATTTTGTTGAACAGTGTTTTTCTACTGATATTCAATGCTTCGGCAGTTAGAGTACGGTTATAGTCGCAGCGTTTCAGCGTTTCTTCTATCAGGTTTTTCTCCACTGTCGAATTGGCTTTGCGGATGACGCTGGTTTCGTTCTCTTCCAGCAATTCAGCTTCGATGGACATTGGATAGCCTCTTACGCGCATCGGCAACTGATCCACGTCAATGGCGCCCTGCTGAGTCAGGATCATGGCGCTTTGCACGGCGTTTTCCAGATCGCGGATATTGCCGGGCCATTCGTACTGCATCAGTTTAGCGATTGCCTGCCGCGTAACGCCGGTGATTGACACGTCGAGCATGCTGTTGTACTTGGCGAGGAAATAGTCGATCAACTGCGGAATATCGTCGCGGCGTTCCCTTAGCGGAGGTACATGTACGGTGAATATATTCAGACGGTAAAACAGGTCGAGCCGGAAAACTCCCTGCCGTACCTTTTCTTCCAGATTGCGGTTTGTCGCCGCGATGATGCGTATGTCCACGGCGATTGGTTTTTTGCTGCCTATCCGTGTAATCGTGCGGTTTTCGAGCGCGCGCAGCAGTTTCACCTGAGCTTCGAGAGGCAGTTCGCCGATTTCGTCGAGGAAGAGCGTTCCGCCGTTTGCCTGTTCGAATGCGCCCTGATGCATTTCGCGTGCATCGGTAAAGGCGCCCTTTTCGTGACCGAACAGTTCGCTTTCGACAAGCGAGATCGGTATTGCCCCGCAGTTAAGCGTCGTCAGCTGTTTGTCGGAACGCTGGCTGAGACTGTGTATCGACCGGGCGATCAGTTCCTTTCCCGATCCGCTTTCGCCAAGAATCAGCACGGTTGCCGAAGTTGCGGCGACTTTGTTTACCTGATTCATCACATGTTGCAGCACGGCGCTGTTTCCGACGATTTGCGCCGGCGAGCGGGCTTCGTCAAGATGTTTTTTCATACGGCTCAGTCCTCCCGACAGGTTCTTGTATTCGAGGGCGCTGCGCACGCTCATCAGCAGCTGGTCGTTGTCGAAGGGTTTTTCGATAAAGTCGTATGCTCCGTCCCTGATAGCATTTACAGCCAGCGAAATGGAGCCGTGGGCGGTAACAATGAGCGCTACCGATTCGGGGTTCATGGCTTTGATCTGCCTGAGCGCTTCCATGCCGGTCATGTCGGGCATTTGATGGTCGAGCAGCGTCAGGTCCGGATTGAAGCGTTCCGCCTCGCTGACGGCTGAAGCTCCGTTGTCCACCGCCACGACCTCGTATCCTTCGTCGCGCAGCAGCAGGGACATCACTTTTCTGATTTTTGCTTCGTCATCGGCTATTAAAATTCGCTTTTTCATTGTAACATTTATATAGTTTGCGGCAATTTTATTACTACTGTCGTACCCTTTCCGGGGAGGCTGCTTATTTCCATTTCGCCCCCGTGCCGGTTGATGATGCCGTACGAGATTGGCAGACCGAGTCCCGTTCCGTCTTTTTTCGTAGTATAGAAGGGAGTGAAAATGTTTTCGCTGTCGTCCGGCTCGATTCCGTTTCCCGAATCCCTGATTGAGATCAGCAGGTATCGCGACTGGTAGTCGAGCATGCGTCCGGTTTCGACGCCGAGCGTCAAATGCCTTTCCGCGCTGTTTTCCATTGCTTCGACGGCATTGAGGATGATGTTGAGAAACACCTGCTTCAGCTGCGATGCGTCGGCTGTAACGACGGTGTTTGCGGCGCTGAGGTCGAAAGCGACTTCGACCTGTTTTTCCGTGATGGTGTTGCCGAGAAGCGCGAGCGTATGCTGCAGCAGCTGTTCGATATTGACTTTGCTCATTTCGAGTTCCGGGGATTTGGCAAACGAGAGCAGTCCCTGCACGATTTTGTTGATCCGGTCGACTTCTTCCATCAGTTCCTCTATCATCTCCAGCTTGTCGGGATTTTTCATTCCCTTTCCAAGATACTGTACCGTACTGCGTATTGCTGTGAGGGGGTTGCGTATTTCGTGCGCCGCTCCGGCAGCCAGCTGTCCGAGTATTGCGAGGCGGTCTGAGCGGTACATTTTTCTGATGCGCGCGCTCTGTTCCTCGTAGAGGGCTGTGTTTTCGATGGCAAAGGCTGTCTGGTAGAACAGCAGTCCCAGCATGTCAATTTCCTGCCACGAGAAGATTTTCCTGTCGGAACGCTTGCCCAGCATCACGAATCCGTTGAGGCGGTTTATCACTTTCAGCGGGAAAATCAGTTCGATATTTGCGCTGCGTACAAGTTCCCGTTCGGCATCGGAAAGGTATGACATGACATTGCTCATGCGCGGGACGTAGAAATATGTTTCGTTCACCGACAGCCAGTTAACCAGTTTGCTGTGCTGAGTGAAATGTATCCGGTCTAACGCTTCCGAACCGTCGTGATGTTTTCCCGTGTGAATGTATTTTTCGGTTTCGGTATTCAGGAGGAAAATTTCAATCCTGTCAACCGGCGCGATTTGCCTGATTTTCGAGGTGATATTGTACACAAGCATGTCGCGGTCGGCAATCAGCATCAGCGAACGGTGAAATTCCGAAAGAAGCGTGTGCGACAGTTCCCGTGCAAGTTTGTGTTTTCTATATAAAGGCATGTCAGACCGGATTTTATTTATCTGAATGTCGAGAATGTTGCAAGCAGCATGTCGCCCTTTTTCAGTTTAAGATCTCCCGATTCCACTGTGAAGGAATCGGCGTTTTCGAGCGCGGCAAAAAACGCGGTTTCGATTTTCATGTCAAAACATGCCATCTGCGTTACCAGGATTTTGTCGAATTTTATACCCGTACCGCTGACTGTCGCTGTGCCGGAATAGGTATTGCATCCTCCGTTTCCATAGACTTTGCCGTCGGCTTCGATTTTCATTGTGGTATGTTTCGCTGCTTTTTCGGCGTTTAAGGTTCCGGTTTCCGAAACTACCGAGACAAGTCTCCATTCCAGAGATGTGATTCCAACAGGTTCGGGTTTAGCGTCCGACCCGCCGGCGTCTGTATTGCCGACTTTTGCCGATGTACATGCCGCAAACATCGCCGACATGTAAAAAATATACTTTAAATATTTAATTATCATATAATTCATTTTATATATTTTTTATAAAATTAAGGTACACATGTACATGAAAAAATTTAATTTAATCACAAAATCAGTAATCTTGGGTGTACGACAAAATTCCGCATTTC
>JAIRZR010000291.1 GCA_031267155.1 Prevotellaceae bacterium
TTTTTATCTTTCGGGCGACGACATCTGGTTTAAGGCGTATCTTGTGGATGCGCAAACCGGCACACTCTCGCAAAACAGCAGCAGGATACTTTATGCCGAACTGATTTCGCCGGAATCGAAAATATTGATGCGTCGAATTTTATATGTGGACAGTACCGGCTGTTCCATTGGCGATTTCAAACTGAAAGAGAATGCCGTTTCAGGAAAATACCGTATCAGGGCATATACCAAATGGATGCTTAACTTTGGCGACGTCTTTGCTTTCGAAAAAGAAATCGAAGTAAAAAATATTTCTGGCGAACCCGAACTGACAGACACAAAAAAAACTCGGAAAAATAAGAAAAACAGTCAATCAGAAAAAAGAACAGACTTCGAAGATGTTGAAATGGAATTTTTCCCCGAAAGCGGATCGCTGATTATGAATGTTGAAAACACGGTGGCGTTTAAAGCCGTCGACCGGTCGGGCAAATCCCGGGAAGTAAGCGGAGGAGTTTTTAATTCAAAAGGTGATACTGTTGCCTTATTTGCGAGCGAATATCTCGGCATGGGCAAGTTCATGTTTACTCCGCAGAAAGGCGAAAACTATTATGCCTTTTTCATGCCTGAGGGTATTCCGTATCTGTTTTCTGTGGAATTGCCGGAAGCCGTGAGCGCCGGTTTCGTGATAAATATCACTGAACATGATACTGTTTTTTATATGAATATAAAGACAAATGCTGAAACCCTTGAAAAATTTCAGGAGAAAAAAATATTTCTTGATTTCAGACATTTGGAAAATCAACTGTTCAGTTATGAGATGGTAATGGAAACCGATTCAGTGACGGCGTTTTTTCCGAAATCAATGTTACCTGCGGGCATTACCTGTATAACTCTTTACGACGAATCGGCAAAACCATACTGTGAGCGGCTGGTTTACGTCGAAAACCGGAACAGAATCAATGTGGAAATAGAGCCCGCAGGCGATACTGTCTCCATAATAAAACTGACTGACGATAAAAAACAGCCGGTTCGGGCACATCTTTCGATGTCGATAGTCAGTAAGGCCGTTCCCGATGAAAATTTCGATATTGAAACATATTTTTGGCTTGAATCCGAAATTAAAGGAAAAATAGAACAGCCGGCAGCATATTTTGATACGGCTAATGCAAACAGATTCAAAAATATGAATCTGCTTTTGCTGACACAGGGCTGGCGGGATTTCGTGTGGAAACATGTGGCAAATGACACTACCGATTTTGCCGGATATTATATGGAACATGGATTGCAAATCAGCGGTTACGTCAAACGGGGAAAAAAACCCTGTATCAATGCAGATATTTACATGTATTTTCCTCATTTCGGCATTGATAAGGGAGTCGGAGTGACACAAACGGATTCTGCCGGAAACTATAATTTCGGACAAACAGACTTTTGGGGCGAGCAATCCATGTTTATAAATTTCAAATCGAAGAAAAATAAATACGCCGAAGAAATATTTGTTAATCCCCTGTGTATGCAGGCAGAACATTTTCCCGTAAAAATACTGGAAAAATATGAAATTGACAATATATATGCTTCTCCTGCAGAAAACAGGAAAAGTGATTACAAATTGACGGATACTGTCGTTTTGGATGCAGTGACAATTACCGGGAAAAACAGGAAAGAATGGTTCTTATTCGATATGGAACCAACGCTTAAAGACGAAAAAAGGTGGGAATCTCTGGATTTTTACGTGTATGGAAAATTGCCGGGAGTGTTAATTAAATACGATCAGGTAAGATATAATTTTTATAATATATATGGAGAAAAAATGAAGAACAGTGTACTTCCATCAAAAATATCTTTGAAAGAAATAGAAAAAGTGAAAATATACAAATATAAAGACCAGATTATACCCATTTCAGCTGAAAAAGAATTAACGCGAACTGTATATATAGCTGACGTATATGCTCGTGTCAATAAATTTACTAAACAGCATTATTCAACAATGGTGATGGGCCCGCATGGATTGATAGCTATAGATTCTCCTGAATATAATGCATTCACACCGGTGTTAAATGGATATTATGAGAAACGGAAATTCTACACGCCCAAATTTCATTCAAATGCCGACATAAAAGAGTATTTCGGCACATATTTCTGGCAGGCGGATATCCGTACCGGCGCAAACGGCGAAGGCAGTGTCGCTTACAATCCCGAAAAACAGCCTTCCGGCAAAATTCGGATAGAAGGTCTTACTGATGACGGAATCCCTTTTGCAGTAAAATTAAAATGAATATGAAAATAAAAGCTTATGAATTCAAATAAATTAAAGTTTACAGGGAAACTCGCATTTTTGTTTGCGGCGCTTTCGCTGTTTTCGTTTTCCATAAATGAAGACAGGAGTGTAACTGTCTTTGAAAAAGTATATTTGCATCTTGACCGGCATTTTTATCTTTCGGGAGACGACATCTGGTTTAAGGCGTATCTTGTGGATGCGCAAACCGGCACACTTTCGCAAAACAGCAGCAGGATACTTTATACAGAGTTGATTTCACCGGAATCGAAGATATTAATGCGCAGGGTTTTGTATGTGGACAGCGACGGATGTTCTATTGGAGATTTCAAACTGAGAGGGAATGCCGTTTCGGGAAAATACCGTGTCAGGGCATATACCAAATGGATGCTGAACTTTGGCGATGCCTTTGTTTTTGAAAAGGAGATTGAAGTGCAGAATATTCCCGACGGAACAGAGTCGAAACCGTCCACAAAAAAGAAAGGCAGGAATAAAAGCGACAAAACGAATAAAACGGTAATAAGCCGCGAAGACGTAGAAATACAGTTCTTTCCCG
>JAIRZR010000307.1 GCA_031267155.1 Prevotellaceae bacterium
GGAGAAAGGTTTGTTAAGCGGGGCGACGAGATTGTTGTCTGCGAATCGGAACACCATTCCAATATTGTGCCATGGCAATTGATGTGCGAAAGGAAGGGCGCTGTCCTGAAGATGCTTCCGTTTGACGGCAGGGGCGAACTGAGGCTGGAACTTCTCGACGGAATCCTGAGCGAACGCACCCGCCTGATTTGTGTCGCGCAGGCTACAAATGTCCTGGGAACGGTCAATCCTCTGGACAGGATCGTCGAAAAGGCGCACGAAAAGGGCGTTTATGTGCTGGTGGACGGAGCGCAGGGAATACAGCATGTCAAAACGGACGTCAGCGCTTCCGGTTTTGACTTTTATGTTTTTTCGGGACACAAGATATATGCTCCCACGGGAACGGGTGTGCTGTACGGCAGGGAGCATTTGCTGGAACAGCTTCCTCCCTGGCAGGGCGGCGGCGACATGGTCAAAACTGTGAGTTTCGATAAAACAACGTACTCCGGTTTGCCGCTCAGGTTCGAGGCGGGCACGTCCAACTATGCCGGCGCAATAGCGCTGGGCGAAGCTTTGAGATACCTTATGCATACAGGTATGGATGAAATTCATTCCCGCGAAAGGGAGTTGACGGATTATGCCATGAAAACAATATCTTCGATACCGGGAATTACGATATACGGAACGTCGGCAAACAGGGTAGGCATTGCTTCCTTCCTCGTAAACGGGGTTCACCATTCCGATATGGGGGAAATATTGGACAAAATGGGCATAGCCGTCCGGACGGGACGAATGTGCGCCGATCCTACGGTTCACCATTTCGGATTGACCGGACTGGTTCGCGCTTCATGGACATTCTACAATACAATGGCAGAAATCGACAGTCTGTGCGAAGGAATCGAAAAAGCAAGGAAAATATTGAGCGCGGGATGAAACAACAGCGATGGGGCTACAGCCACACAGCGCCGTTCAATCCGAATGACGAAGTAATGACGTGTACCGTCAATGCCGGATATTTCAAATCCCTACATATCCGCTATACGTCTTAACTTTTCCGGTTTCCAGTTTCCGGTTCAGGATGTAAAAATATATTCCGTGCAGGCGTTTATTTTTGTATGTGCCGTCCCAGCCCCTGTCGCCTTTAAAAATTTCCACGCCCAAACGGTCAAAAACAGTAATTTCGTATCCCTGCATGAAAACGTCGTTTATCCCGTCACCGTTTGGAGTAAATATTTGCGGTATAAAAAAATCGTTTTCGATAATAAATTCCTGTTCGACAGTGCAGTCATATTCATCTTTAAGCTGTACGGTAAAGACGGAACTGAAATTCTCTCCGTTCGGAGTACCGGACAAATCTCCCGAAGAGTACAGGGATAATCCGGGCGGCAGTTCGCCATTAAGTATCGTGTACTCAGGCAGGACAGCATTGGAACTCAAGTGTACCGAATACTCGGTGCGCGGTCGGCAGGGCGGCAAAACCGATGGGAAGATAAACAGTGAATCGCCAAGCGTTATCCTTACGCTGTCATGGACGTCGGGACAGGGCGGACGGCTTGCCGTAACAACATACTCCTGTGTCGATTCCGGTACGAATGTCAGTGTATTGACATTCCAGCTTACTGACCCTTCGGATTGCAGCACAGAGAGGCTAAGCTCTTCTCCATGACACAGACGCCGGTCGTCCATTGCCCTTACCGAAGGAGGCTGCAAAACCGATACTTTGATCGAATCCCTTGCGACGCAGCCTCTGTTCGAGAACGCTTCGATATAGAAAACGGTATCGCCAGACAGGGTAGCCGTATGCGTAAGGGACTGGCTTATACTGTTCCGGAAAGATGCGTCGCCGTACCAGTTCAATGAAGCGGCATTGTTCCGGACGCTGAATACGCTTGATGTTTCCGCACAGACGCTTGTATCCCCGGCTATCAGTTCCGGACCCGGGTTTACCGTAATTTTTACGCTGTCCTTTACGGTACAGGCATTTGCATATAAGGCTTCAAGATAGAAAACCGTATCCCTTCTCAACTTCCCCGTTTCGAAAGAGTCTGCCTGAACGATAAAGCCGGACATCCCCGGATATCTGTACCATTTCAGCGAAACGGCATCGGCGGCTAAGGCTTTCGGCATGGCGGTGAAATTATCGCAGATCTCGATATCTCCCGTCTGCAAATCAGCAGGATGTACATTCACTTTGACTGTGTCCCTTATCCTGCATCCGATGTCCGATCTCGCTTCGAGATAGAAAACAGTGTCGGAGTTCAGTGGCGGGGTCGCAAGCGTTCCCTGTTTGATAAATCTGGAAAAATCTGCGTCTTCATACCATCTGTATGTCAGTTTATCGGAAGGATTGTTTACTTTCAATTCAATGCTCTGTCCCCTGCATATTGCCGTATCGCCAATCTCTGTTTTCTGGACTTTTACAGTGAACAAAACCGTCAGGGTATCTATTTTATCCTCTTCGTTTTTCACAATCATGGATATAGTATGCCCGTCTTCGGTGAATGTCCTGCTCCATTGCATGAGGTCTCCGGCTGCAGTTTCCTCCTTTCCGTCGACAAGCCATCGCAGATGTCCCGCTCCCGGGTGCATACTGTATTTTACGACAGCTTTAATATCAAATTTGTCACTGCAAAACTCCTTGCCGTTCAAATCCTGATAATGAATATCGTTGATGTAGAACGCCACGTTCAATTTTCGGGTCGCCGATCCGCCTAAATAATAGTACGATTCGCGATATCCAAGACCGTATCCCAAAACCGTCAGTCCTCCCGGATTCCGGAATCTGTAACTCCGGTCTGCTATGGTCAGGGGCATGGAATAGAACGAGTAGCCCGAAATATGGTCTGTCCATTTGCCGCCCGAGAGCGGCGTATAATCGCTGTTTCCGATGCTCATTTCCGTTATGCTTTTGTTTTCCGTCGATGTAATGATAAGTACATGATGCTCTACCAGCAGGGACGAGCCGGAAGCCACGAACGGAGCCAGCAGCAATTCGCTCACCGACTGTTCGAGGGAGGGTATCCATGTCATTGCGGGATCGCCGCTGTAAACCCGGTCGTTATACTCCAGTCCGGTCAGGTAGGAGGCAAGGGCTACAGGCTTGTTGGATTCGATATAGCAGCCGTCTCCGGATTTGCCGTCGCCGTCAATGTCATCACTTTTACTTATTTCGATTTCAAGATACTGACCTGCATCAAGATTTAATGAGCCGTAAACGACAGTCCCCCCGACATGGGTAATTTTTGTCCCGTCTTCCGATGCCAAAACTCTTACCCGCTCTTTTCCACGTATGGTTGGCGGCACCATATACGAGGTACCCCATGCGGTTTCGGGAAATAACTGCTCGTATAAACAGTCGCAGGCAATTACATTTTCCGGGATATATACGCACGAATTTGTTGTGAAGTATGCAACCGGCTTGTCCGCGCTTATATGGCTTCCTGTAGCATCCGTCGTAAAATATTGGGAGTAAACGTCTCCTCTGTCCAGAGTAGTTTTATATGCGCCGTTTTCATATATTTCTGTATCGCTTTCTGTTGCGATCAGGGTATATCCGTCCATGTAGTCTCCTATGGGAGCATACGATATGTGATAATACGAGTTCCCCAGTGACTTTACCGGCAATATGGCGGTTGCATCCGTCGAACGCTCCAGCAGGTTTATTGCATAAATCGAAATGTCTTCGTTCGATTCTATGTGAAGCGATTTGTTGGTTTTGCCGTTTGTATTTGAATAAACCGCCATCTTCTCAATTTCGGATAAATCGCGGGTATAAACGCTGCCGGCAAGCAAATCGACTGTTGAGGAAGTCCCCAGATTTGTGAATGTAAATGTAACTTTAGCCGCTTTTACCGTTACAATCCTGACTTGAAAAGTAAGCATGACATGCAGACTTTCGGTATTGTCTCCGAATGATATCCAAAAATCCCTGCCCTGCGTAGTGTTTTGAGCCTGAGCGGCTACGCAGTATAATAGCGAAACAAATATGTGAATGCAATGCTTCATGTTTTTCTACAATATCATACTGTACTTTTCAAATAATTTGTCCACAAAATTAATAATAAATTTGTTTCCGCATTATTTATAGAAGATGCAATATTATTTTGAGGCGCTATGGATATATTTTAGAGTGTACGATCTCTCCGTCCGTATGCTTTAGCTTACGGAAAAAAAAGCCTTCTGTTGTCCCGGCAACCGTAGCCTCCGTAGCCTCCATCCCTCAATCCGTAAGCTGAAGCATACGGTTAATAAAGTGTCGTCCCTGCGGAACCAGTTATTACATTACCGACATCGGGAACCTGACTTACGGACAGGCTCTCCGCCTGTGGGATCACCGGTCTTTCTGCGAAACGATTCTGCAAAGTTATTTATTTTTTTGCATTTAGCTTGCTTAATGGGGGACTGACGGGATTTTGCTGGACAATGAATTGATTTCTACCAATATTTAATCCCTTTCATATAACTCCTTTCCAATTAATTTATATCAAGTCAATTGGATATTTGCTAAATTTTCATATATTTTAATTTGCTCTTCAATTTTATCGACATATTTTTTGACACTTTTTAATTTTTTTCTCAGGAATTCCGGTTCATTTTTCT
>JAIRZR010000319.1 GCA_031267155.1 Prevotellaceae bacterium
TGGCAGAAGCCGCCAAATTTGATGTGTCCTGTGCCTCAAGCGGTACCACGCGAAACAATCCGGGAAAAAATATCGGATCGACGTCCGGCTGGGGCATTTGCCACAGTTTTACGGAGGACGGGCGTTGCGTGTCCCTGCTCAAAATCATGCTGACAAACTGCTGTATCTACGATTGCGCCTACTGTGCAAACCGCAGGAGCAACGATATTGCCCGCACCACATTCAGCGTGTCGGAACTTGTGGAGTTGACGATCGAGTTTTATCGCAGAAACTATATCGAAGGTTTGTTTCTGAGTTCCGGAATTGTCCGCAACGCCGATTATACCATGGAACGCATGGTGCGCGTTGCAAAGGATTTGCGTACAGTTCACAGTTATAACGGATATATCCACCTGAAAAGCATCCCCGGGACAAGCAGGGAACTGATTGCCGAAGCCGGAATGTACGCCGACCGCCTGAGCTGCAACATCGAAATGCCTTCGGAAGAAAGTCTCAGGATTGTCGCTCCGGACAAGGACTATCAGAGCGTTTACAGGCCGATGCAGTATATCCAGCAGGGATTTTTGCAGGGCAGGGAAGACCGGCAAAAATACCGCCATGCCCCGCGTTTCGCTCCTGCCGGACAAAGCACCCAGATGATTATCGGAGGCTCTCCGGACGACGATATGAAAATCCTGAACCTGTCCGATTCCCTGTATCAGCGACCGGCGATGAAGCGGGTATATTATTCGGGATATATCCCCATAAATACCTACGACACACGCTTGCCGGCGCTGAATACTCCGCCGCTGGTTCGCGAAAACAGGCTCTATCAAGCCGACTGGCTGATGCGTTTCTATCATTTCAAAGTGGACGAAATTGTGAACGATGCCCATCCCAACCTCGAGCTGGATATCGACCCGAAACTCTCGTGGGCTTTACGGCATCCGGAAAAGTTTCCCGTAGATATCAACAGGGCTGATTACGAGATGATACTGCGCGTGCCGGGGATAGGAGTGAAATCTGCCAAACTGATTGTGGCTTCACGGCGTTACGGACGGCTGACTTCCGGACATTTGCAGAAAATCGGAGTGGTAATGAAACGGGCGAGGTATTTTATTACGTGCAATGAATTAGGCACAAGTACGGTGCACGAGACGGGTCCGGAGTATATCCGGAAGGCTTTGACCGCTCCCCGTAAAAAGAATCCCGGGCATAAACAGCTGTTAATTGATTTTGGAGAATAAATGCTTTACTTTATTTACGATAATACTTTCGAGGGTCTGCTGACCTGCGTGTTCGAAGCCTTCAACCGGCGGGAGTTTCCGCAGGACATTGTCCGGAAAGATATTCTGCCGCCACTGTTTACCGATTCGTTCAGGGTGATAAGCGACGAAGCCAAATCGGAACGGGTACTGAATGTGCTTCGGAAAAAGATTTCTCCTTCAGCGCTGCGCATGCTTTTCGTCGATTTCCTTTCCGAAATGGACGGAGTGGAAATCGTTCTTTTCCGCTATATCCGCAAAGCTGTTACTGCGGAAAAAAGCATCGAAATGAATTTTGCCGACGCCGACGTCCTCGAACTGTCGAAAATCTACCGGAAGGTTGTTCGTGAAGAAGAGCGTGTCCGGCAGTTTGTCCGTTTCCAAAAAACCGCCGACAATATATTTTTCGCAGTGATCGAACCCGTTTATAATGTCCTGCCCCTGTCAGCCAATTTTTTCAAAACCCGTTACGCCGACCAGCAATGGATTGTGTATGATATAAAAAGAAAATATGGACTGTTCTACGATTTGAACACTGTCGAAACGGTCAGTTTCGACAGTCTGGATATTTCCCGGATTACAGGCAGCATAAATCCCGGTAAATTAGACGAGTCCGAACTCGCTTTCAGAAACCTGTGGAAAGATTATTTGAAAGCTATCACAATCCGCGAACGTACAAACCTGAAACTTCAACGCCAGTACATGCCTGTCCGTTTCTGGAAATATTTGACGGAGAAAAATTAAGCAAGGACATATTCCATAGGTCTTCGCATTACCATGCGTGTCAGAAGCCCGAAGGCCTTTCACAGTATATGCGTCGACACAATCCGAAGGATTGAATGTGAATAACCCCCAATGAAGCGAAGCGATTGGGGGTGAGGTGGTGACGGATAAGAAGTCGACAGAGCGTCCGAATATAGTCGACAGGGCGTCCAAATATAGTCGACAGGGCGTCCAAATATAGTCGACAGGGCGTCCAAATATAGTCGACAGGGTGTCCAAGCTCCGTCAGAACTCCGAAGGAGTTCAACTCCTTACGGAGTTGTGGAGAGATGTATGCTATACCCCGAACTGCGCTACGCTTGTTCGGGGTTATCTATATTTGACACCTTACGGCGTCAGTCTGCAATGCACAAAACTGCCTCGCGCGTGGTATAACTTTTAACTCTATTCGCCATAACCCCCAAAAGCGAAGCGATTGGGGGCTTGCGAAGATGTTTGCCTGAATTTATGCTTATAAACTGTTTGCCTGCCGCATAATTCAAAATTCAAAATTCAAAATTCAGAATTACCTCACATCATACCGTTCGAAGCGAATGATTGTCAGCAAAAGCATCACGCCCATGTAGGCAAGCATCACGCCAAGGTATTTCAGCGTTTCGGAGAGGCGTTCGGCGACTGTTGCGCGACGCTCGACGTATTGCGGGATTTCCTCGTAGGCTACCGCCTTCTGTGTAGTCGCAATATTCTCCGTCGGGTTGTACCAGTGCGGGCTTTTGTCGTCTTTGGCGTCAATGTCCTTGAACCATTGCAGATACTGTATTTTGAAGTTCTGCAGATCGTTGTAGTTGTGGCGCAGGCGCAGGTATCCGCCGTCGAGCAGGGCTTCCGTGCCGTATTCGAATACGGCGAGGGGCGAAATCCATGTCCAGCGGCGAGTGTTTTCCAACTGACGGAACTGTGCGGCATAATGTTCGTTCCAGAAGTCCGCATCGTTTTTTTCGATAGCCATCACCGTCTTTGCCCTGTTTTCGTGCGAGGGCTGAAATGGATTCCTGCCGTTCCAGTTCCATGTCCCGTCGGGAGCATTCATTCTTATCTCCTTCTGTTTTTCGTCCATTTTGGCTTGCATCACATCCATCTTTTCCACAGGCCAGGCAGTCATTCCGAGAGTATGGGCAAAATTGGGTATGGCAATCATGAAAACGAGCCAGAGCGATACCGACAGCAGCAGACTGATGTTGGAATTGTAGCTCATCACCGAGAAAAACAGCCCGACGGCGCTCATGCTGCCTGTGAAAAACACTATAAACAGCAGGAGCAGTCCCGTTTCGGAGAACGTCTCGGCAGTGATATCTACCGAGGGCGAGAGCGCCAGTATCAGCATCGACAGCAGTATTCCAGTCAGGGCGCATACAATCAGCACGATGTTGACGGCAATGAATTTCGCAAACAGGATATGGCTTCGCTTAACCGAATTGGAAAGGCAGAGCGCCAGCGTGCGCTGTTCCTTTTCGCCCGATAGCGCGTCGAATGAGAAGATTATGGCAAGGAAACTGAACAGCGCCGTCATAATGAAACTCCAGTTGATGCGTTCGGACTGCATGAACAGAGGATTCTCAATGTTGATCCCCGTCCCGAAACGGAGATGGTAAAAAGCGGTATATGTAAGGGTATTTGGAATATTCTGCTCGCCGCAGTCGGAAATAAATCCGCTGTTACGCGGCGGCAGACGGTAATCCCGCTTTCCTATGACCACTTCCGAAGCATTCGCTGCCTTGTCGCGCAGCAGCTTTTCCTGATTGGCGGTCAACTCGTGATATTTTTTGACATTCTCGCCGTATTCGCTGATATAGCTAATCGACGAGGCGGCAAACATCAGCAGCACGACGCCCAGGGCTATCGGCAAACGCAGTTCGTAAATGAACTGCTGCAATTCGTGAAGGATTATATTTTTCATCTTACATCATATTTAATAAATGAAACATACGAGAACCAGAACAGTAGCAGGCAGATTATTAAAATGCCCGCAATAAGATACAGCTGCCCGTACAGGTCGCTGCCGAGCATGAGTGGAGGACAGTTGAAATGCGGCAGCGACTGCGTGTTCACATATTCGTATCCGAGTTTGCCGAAATCATACATGTTGCCATACGTATACTCCGAGAGGTTCGAGAGATTGACATTGTTCGCAACCCACTCGTTCCACTCCATCATTTGCTTTATTCCATCTTCACTGTCGACGGGAAAATCTTCTTCCTTTTGAGGAGTGAAATATGCGTATGAGGAAAAAATTCTGTTCTGTACAAAATATCCGAAGAAGGTATCCTGAAACTGCCGCACCTGATCCATGAAATGTACCTCGCTGTCGATACCCGTCCGGCAAAGCGCGGCGGCGATATGCTTGAATATCCCGGCAGGTGAAAGGCATGTCAGGTAGCGCATCGTTCTTTCCTGACGGTAAACCTGCTGCAGGTAATCCGACTGTATCGCCCATTTCTTTGCACAGTTATCCATCAATAACGGAATTGCCAGTTCATTAGTGCGACGTTCGTAATCCACTGTCGCTTTCGGAGTAAAGATCGTAAATGATGCTCCTGCCCAATGATCACCATCATAATAACTGGCGCCAATATGTTTCAGATTTTCGTTTTTCAGGATTTTATCCACTTCCTTCTTCTGCACATTCATCCACTCCCTGTCAATCTCGCCGGTTTCGAACTGCAACTGCTTGTAGTCCTCCACGGGAACCATGTTTTTGCCGATCCAGGCAGCCGCATTGGGCAGGAGGAACAGCAGGAAACACCAGATAAACAGGTTCAGTATAATGCTTGTCTTCGAACTTTTGGCGCGGCTCGAAATGAATCCGCCCAGAAAGACGAAGAAGGCAAAGTACACCAGACTTACCAGCAGCAACATGCCGATGCGTCCGTAGTCGCCCGACGAAAACTGCACAGCAGGCGAAAGCTGTATGACGAGCAGAACCGCCAGAAAACAAAGCACAAGTACCGGCACGAGTGTCAGAAATATCCCTGCAATCTTCCCGAGAAAGAAGGTTGAACGGCTCACGGGATTGCTGAGCGCGAGCTTGAGCGTCCCCTGTTCCTTTTCGCGCGAGAGCGTGTCGTAGGAAAACAGCACGCCCAGCAGCGAGAGCAGTATGGCAATCGCCGTGACAAAGTCCAGCGAGAGGAAGCCGCCCATAAACGGGTTTTCGTTCAGCGAAACAATGTCTGCCGAGAACACCGGCTTTTCCTTATAGTCGATTTTCACCTTCGAACCGGTCTGCTCCGAAATGCCCTTGCTGAAAATGCTCAGCGACGACACGGGTTTCACCGGCACGGGTTTCACCCGGGAATATACGCACGCTCTGTTGTACGTCTCTTCCGCCGCCTTCACATCCAGCGTGTACTGCACGAGGCGGTTAGTATAGGTCTGGATACCCGTGTAAACCGTATAGGGTATCAGCGCCAGACACAACAGCAAACCGATGACAAATCCTGCGGTTGCAATGTTGTTCCGGAACTCCTTGACAGCTATATATCCAATCATTGTTAATTATGAATTATGAATTATTATTAGTTGTCAGTTCTTCCTGCATGTAGTCGAGGTATATGCGTTCGAGGTCGTCGTGCAGGAACTGTTCGCGGGTACGGATCATCGCCAGCTGTCCTTCCTTCATTATTCCCACGCGGTCGGCAATGGACTTTGCGCGGAAAATGTCGTGCGTGCACATCAGTATTGACTTTCCCTGATCGCGCAGCTTCGTCAGCATCTGCATCAGTTCGGCAGCCGATCGCGGGTCAAGTCCCGAAGTCGGCTCGTCGAGCAGTATGTTCGGGGCGTCCTTGATCATGGCTATCGCCAGTCCCACCTTCTGCCTCATTCCCTTCGAAAAGGTTTTCAGTTTCTTTTCGAAAGCTTCGTCCTGCAGTCCCACATTGCGCATGATGTCGTAGTAGTTCTGTTTGGTAAGACTGGGTTTTCCCGCGAGCTTTGAAAAGAAGTCGAGGTTTTGCCGCGCGGTGAAATTGCCGTACAGCATCACGTTTTCGGAGACGTATGAGATGTGTCTCTTTGTCTCCAGGGGATTTTCCATCACATCAATGCCGTCAATCAGGGCTTTTCCGCCCGATGGCTCGATGAAGTTCAGGAACAGGTTGATGGTCGTCGTTTTACCGGCGCCGGTTGCTCCCAGCAGGAAGAATACTTCTCCCGGCTTGATTTCGAGGTTCAGGGCGTCCAGCGCCAGTTGTCCGTCCTCGTAACGTTTGGTCAAATCTATTGCCTGTATCATAATTAAATTATTAAACTGTTAATATTACATTTTTTTACTTTCATATACTTTTAATATTACATTTTGCATATATCCCCTGCAAATAGTGTGCCAAACATTATATTATCCTGATGTAATGCATTTTATGCTAAAATACCCTGATATGTAAACGGATGGAAGTGGGTAAAAAATTACCCACTTTACCCACTCGGTGGGTAAAAAGTTACCCACTTTTTACCCACTTGGATAAAAAGTTACCCTTTTAGAATTAAGAACTGAAAGTTAAAAACTGAGAGCGCTGACACGCGCCAGCGCTTTTAGGGATGAATGTGAGGATATTTCATAAACAATTCCGCCACTTGCCATAGCATATGCAAGCCTTAAAAGGCTTGTGGCTGGAGGTAAACGGTTTTCTATTGATATTAATGCCCTATGGGCAATTTCGCAATGCGCATTATGTTCACAGTATCATGAAACTGTTACACCTTATTTATTTCACGTCCCTAAATATGCTCTATCCGAATTAGGGCGACCACAAGGGTCGTCGCCATAATTGCCGTCACCAGCAATACCCTGTCCGGCGTAGCATCTTCGCGACAATCTAATTGACACAAAAACAGCAGAGGCGTCCAAAATTTTGGGCGCCTCTGCGCAACAAAAAAAAAAATCTCAATAATCATTCAATAACGCAATCCAAATTTTCCATTCACATTGCCAGAACACGATTCAAAAATTCAAGACCCGGATTGAGAAAAATAATTCTCAACAAAGTTGCC
>JAIRZR010000325.1 GCA_031267155.1 Prevotellaceae bacterium
CTTGGAGAAACGCGGGACGAAGTTCTCGAAACCATGGACGACCTGCTGGAAGCCGGATGTTCCGTGATGACTGTCGGACAGTACCTTCAACCCTCGCAAGGCAATATCGAAGTATCGGAATACGTGCATCCCGACATATTTGCCGAATATCAGCGCACGGGCATTGAGAAAGGATTTGCCCACGTCGAAAGCGGTCCATTAGTCAGAAGCAGCTATCATGCAGAACGGCACGTAAAAAACAGCATATCAAAATGAAAGTGAAATATATTGATCTCGGCGTCATGCCCTACATGGACGCCTGGCAAAAACAGACGTTCCTGATGGAAAAACTGAAAAGAGAAAAATCGGAGGGCAAAGACGGACTGAATTACCTGCTGTTTGTGGAACATCCCCATGTATATACGCTTGGCAGAAATGGAAACCGGGCTAACATGCTGATGGACATGGACCGTCTGCATGCAAAAAATGCCGAATTTATAAAGGTGGACAGGGGAGGAGACATCACTTACCACGGTCCCGGACAGCTGGTTGTGTATCCGGTTTTTTGCCTGAACGATTTTAAGGTGGGCGTCAGGGAATATGTCCGGCGTCTGGAAGAAATCGTGATACACACAATTGGCAGATACGGACTTAAGGGCGAACGCATGGAGAAAGCCGCCGGCGTCTGGCTGGATCCCGGCATGACCTCCGCGCGCAAGATATGCGCTGTCGGCGTCAAATGTTCCCGGTTCGTTACGATGCACGGTTTCGCACTGAATGTAAGCACCGAACTTGAGTATTTCAATTATATCAATCCCTGCGGTTTTGTCGATAAGGGAGTCACGTCGATAGAAAAAGAGACGGGTACAGTAATAAATATTGATGAGGTTAAAGCTTTTGTTCTGCAATATTTTAATGATCTTTTTGAAATGGAATCTGTCAATTATTTGCATGGATATTAAATTTTTTTTTACCTTTGCGCCTGTTTTTGGAATATTAATTAAGTAAATTATAGAACGATGAAAAGGACATATCAGCCGTCGAACAGGAAACGAATAAACAAGCACGGTTTTCGTGAAAGAATGTCAACGCCTAATGGCAGACGGGTACTGGCTGCCCGCAGAGCCAGAGGACGCAAGAAATTAACTGTGTCGGATGAGACACACTATTAATTCAAATTTTTGAAAAAAATTAAATGGTACAGAAGGCTTGCTCGAAACAGCGGCCTTTTGTTGTTACAGCCGTTTGCAAATGAAAGGGATAGTATTAAGCGGGATAAAATATACGGATAACAGGGATATTGTATATTTATACACCGACACGAAGGGCAGGGCGACATGCATTTTCGACCGCCGGAAGAAAAGCCGCCTGTTTCCGCTTTCAATAATCGAATTTGAAACATCCGGACGGAAAAACGCGGAAATGCAGTACCTTAAAGAGTTCGTTTTCTCGCCTCCCCTGCCCGAAATATCTGCAAATGTCCGGAAAAGCGCAGTCGCAATGTTTATCGGTGAATTTCTGTACAGGATACTGAAGGAAGAAGAATCGTCCACTGCCCTGTTCGGATTTATCAGCAGATCAATCTGCATGCTCGACCTTATCGAAGACAGTGTTTCGAATTTTTACCTGCATTTCATGGTGCAGCTGTCCAAATACATGGGATTCTCGATCCCGGCAAACCGGAACGGTTACGATTATTTCGACATAAAATACAGTAAATTTGTCTTTACCAGACCGCTGCATCCGCAATTTTTCGATGAAAGCAATACCGGGATACTCTCCTGCCTGCTGGAAATGCCGGCAGACCGCCTGAATGAACTGAAAATCACCGGAGAACAGCGGATGAACTTTGCAAATCACATGATCAACTTCTATTCATTCCGCTTCGACCATACTCTGATAATAAAATCGCTGAATGTCCTGCACGAGATATTCAACTGATCCCACCGGTCAGGGGCAGGATTCAGTACTTCCGAGAAAGAAATCAGTCAGTACTTCCGAGGTAGAAATTAGTACTTCGGAAGTAGAAATGGGTTTTATCGGACTGTTCAAGTAAAATTCGGTTTATGTAATAAATATGCATTCAAAATTTCTTGAGGTGTGATAGCCCGAAGGGCTTTATTTTCATAACCGCAGGTCGCGACCTGCGGAAAACGGTCATCTTCCGGCCACTGCCTTGCAGGCAGTTTTGTCTGCGCACAGATTCCGCAGGTTGATGACCTGCGGTTATGAAAATCCGGCTTTTCAAGCCGTTTCCCGGAATGGAAAACAGTTCCATATTATAATTTATGGGGTGCAAATTTTAAAATTTACTCCCAAATTTTTAACACCCCAGCTTAGGGGATATCCGGACAGCAATATTCGCAGTTCAGTCAATTCAAAATTCAAAATTCTCATGAAGTTGATATTACATAGAAGGTTTTTGGGAAAAGGTTACACGATTGGTTCTCTTTACATCGCAGCGGAGTTGGGAAACGAATATTTCTGCGATACTCTCGAAGATACCGACCGCAGTTTAACTCTATCCATGTCTTTGGAGGAGATTAAGCGAATCAGGATTCCACATGAAACAGCTATCCCGACAGGCGAATACAAACTTATCGTAAACTTGTCGCCGGCAAAAAAACGGATGCTTCCGCGTCTGCTGGACGTTCCGGGGATTCAGCGGGATACTGATCCACAGAGGAAATACCAAAAGCGATTCATCGGGCTGTATCCTCGTGGGTGAGAATAAGGTAAAAGGAAAGGTCATCAATTCCACCGGATACGAAAAACGACTGGTCGAAATACTGACGGAAGCACAGGAATGCGGCAAAGAAAGCGTTTTGCAAATTTTGAATTTTGAATTATGAATTTCGCGATGCAAGGTAAAATTACGTTAAGATGCTGGTAGAAAAACAATCCGTCATTCGGCAAAAGAATTCGTTCGCAATGACGGACAACAATGGCTTGCTTCGATTTATGATGACGCCTTTCGTTATATCCTGATTAAGCGTCATTTCGCTTTTAGTTTAGGTACGAAACGGGTATTCGCAATGACGGGACTCACCCTGCCCTTACATTGCATCGCGAAATCCTGCTAATCCATAAATCCAGATCCAGACAATTAGCGAAATCCTGCTTCAGACAATCAAAAAAAATTATTCAAACCAAAAAAATCGCAGTTCAGATAAAATTTTAATCACAAGTCCCACAATCAGATAAAAAATTTGTTTAACATTTTTTTCATTAATTTTGTTCACAGTATCAATTTTCTTTTTACCTTTGCCGTGTTTATTGTAATGATTCTTTATATAAAATTTAATAAAATTTAAAGTATATTGTTTTTATGGTTTGTTTTGCCTTATATCGCTGCCTCAAAAATATCGGGAATAACCTCCCGGGAAATGAGGTATTTGAATACTTTGGCATGATTTTTGTACACACACACACACACACACACACACACACACACACACACACACACAAAGCCATACAAAAAATATATTAAATTACCAAACCGTAAATTATTATTTTTTCATATATTTACGGTATCTTTTTTTGAAAAATTACAATTCGCAGGTGATAACCGTAACGGATATTCCTATTCCCTTGATACAGACCGTTACGCCTTCTGGAAATCAGAAAAAGTATCCACAACAGATTGTCGGAATTTTCGCCGGTCAGTTGAAGTATTCACAACAAACTATCGGAACTTTTGGCGCTCATCCGAAGCGTCCACGACAGACCGCCGGAACTTCCGCCAGCCAGCCGAAGCAGTCGTGACGGATCGTCGGAACTTTCGCCAGTCATCCGAAGCGTCCACAACAGACCGCCGGAACTTCCGCCAGCCAGACGAAGCAGTCACGACTGACCAAAACCGTTTTTTCGCGACCGTATTTCCAACACGAGCAATTGTTTTACCAATAAAATTATATAATATATGAAAATAAACAGTCTCAACAGCCAACATTTGACACATGCCCTGCACCTGCAGTTTGCAAGTGAAGCGAAAGGCATAATCGAAAAGTTCAATCCTTCGGCATTGAAGATTTCTCCGCAGTATGAAATTTTACGCGCAAGCATCGAAAAGGAAGATTTATGTTACAAAATCATCCGCAAGAGCGAACTGTCGGAAGCCAAGGAAGATGCAGACCGGATCCGCGACGCTGTTGTCATAGGCATTAACGACGCCGTGAGAACCGCTTTGCGTCATTTCGACCCGGCGGTGAGCGGGGCGGCGAAAAGGCTGAAAATCGTTCTGGACACTTACAACAGTCCCAAATCGCTGACTCTTTTGCCATACGATGCCGAAACTGCCGCAATCGTCAATCTTCTGCAGGAATTCGAAGGCAAATATGCCGCCGACATACAGGTAGCAGGATTAACAGCGTGGGTAAGTGAACTGCACGAACGCAACAGTGAATTTGAACTGCTGGCAAAAAACTATATCGAGCAGCAGTCGGCAAAACCGTCTTTCAGGATGAAGGACGCACGTAACGAAACTGACGATGCCTACAAAAAAATTGTACTTGTAGTCAGCGCCCTGACCGTTATGGAAGGTGAAACGGCATACGCGCCGTTCGTAAACGAGCTGAACGCATTAATCAAACATTACAGCGATTTGATTGCGCAACGCCTTGGAAGAAGAAAGTTAAAAGTTAAAAACTAAAAGTTATCAATTAACAATGATGAATATGCAGATAATTAGAACACAGATTATGCAGTTTGGAAGAATCAAAAAAAATCATCCAGATCAAATCACAGTTCAGACAATTAGTATTAACACTTTTAATTAAAAGCTATGAAACAGGAATATAACTCATCATGATGGCGGTATAAAACCGTGAAGAATTTCCGAATTACATTCAAAACCTGATTGGGACGAATTACACGAAAATCGGAGATTGCAGGATACTTTTTAAAGTATTGTTTTTTGAAACTAAACTTCTGTGAAAACAGAAGGAACTTTACTGAACAGTAAAGAATTTGATTACTTATAATTAAAATTAATAAAAAATGATTGTTCTAATTCATAAAAATAAATAGAATGGACAAAATTAAAAATTTAAAAAAGTGGAAAGTATGCATGTTATGCATGTTACTTTCAATGTTTTCCCTTAATTTCGAGCTGAACGCTCAAAATATCAACATAAAGGGAAAAGTAACCGATACGGAGGGCAATGCTTTGCCCGGAGCAACCGTACTGGTAAAGGGAACC
>JAIRZR010000374.1 GCA_031267155.1 Prevotellaceae bacterium
ATCACCAAACAAAACTGAAAGCACAATCAGGTATAAAAATATTTACCATTTTATTTGCATAACAGTAAATAATCATTTACCTTTGCGATGTCAAATAAATAATGCAAGAAATTATGAAACAGATTCATGTAACATTAGAAATGGGAAAAGACGGCTACGGCGTATCATTTGAAGAATTCCCCAATATATTTGGCTTCGGGGAAACGGTAGAAGCCGCTAAAATCGACGCTAAAGCAGTCCTCGATGGCTATGTAGTTGTACTGGACAGATGCAGTCGGCCGGTACCGGAAATCCTGCAGGGCGAATACGAACTGGTCTGGCAATTCGATATGGAAGCCCTGTTGAAACATATCGACGGAACCATTACAAAAACAGCGCTGGCTAAAGCAGCCGGAATCAACCCGGCACAATTGACCCACTACAGTACAGGACTGAAAAAACCGCGTAAAGAACAGCGCGACAAAATCATTTCCGCACTGCACAGCATAGGAAAAGAACTCTTATCCGTATCTTAATTATTTATTTGACAAAATGATTATTACGGTGGCCCGCTCCCCGAAAAGAGCGGGCCTTTTTATTTCCTCACCATAAAAAAAGGACACTGGTTTTCAAAAAAACCTGTGTCATCACAATTCGTGATGACATTCCCATAAAAATAAGATCTGTTATTTGAAAAAAAATATTACCTTTGCACTGAAATACAAATACAAAAACATTGCAAAGTATGAAAAATACCGTATTAGTTCAGTCAAAAGTGCCTCTGGAAGTAAAAAACGCCTCCGAAAAAATACTGAATGATTTCGGACTGGATATGTCCACAGCGATTCGCATGTTCTTAATCAAAGTAAAACAGACACGTTCCATCCCGTTCACAATAGGATATGAAAGCAACGAAACACCTGCAATCTCAAAAGAATTTTCCGATTATCTGCTTGCAACCGGCCGGGATATTGAACAGGATAAAAATATTCTTCATTTTGCAGATAATGAAGAAGGCTATAAATATCTCGAAAGTCTGATGAAATGAAAATCGAGTATCATAAAAATTTCACAAAGCAGTTTGAAAAACTCCGGAAAGGAGAGCAGGAACGAATCCTGTCAACGCTAAAACTTTTTGAAAAGGAGCCATTTAACGAACAGTTAAGAAATCATCAATTGAAAGGCGAACTTTCCAAATTCCGTTCAATCAGTTCCGGCGGCGACATCAGGCTTCACTATTACGAAAAAGCCCCCGACCACATAACAGTCGTTTTTGTTGCGACAGGTTCACATTCGCAACTGTATGGCTAAATTGGCTACTCCTTCATTTTTATCTCAAGTTCAGCTCCGCACTTAGGACAGATAATCACATCAGTCGACGGACGCTCAAATAACTCCGCGACAGGAACTCCTATCGCTTCAGCAATTCTTTCTACTTTTTCTACAGTAGGATTACCATTTATCGCGTCTGAAAGTGACGGCGAAGACATGCCAAGTTTGTTGGCAACTTCTTTTACTGTTAATCCCTTTTCTTTTATTACTTCTTTTATTCGCAACATACATTTAAACTATATTTTATCCCCTGCAAAGATAGGTAAAAATACAATATAATCTACTTTTTTGATAGAAAATAAACCAAATCTTAATTAATTAATCATTTTTAACTAAAAATATTTGCGCACGATTAGATTATGATTTATTTTTGCAGCATGATAATAAATCAAGGTTTAACAATTAAAAAAATTTACCGCTTATGAGAACAAAAATTACGGACGTTCAAGACGTCAAACAGCAATTAACCGAGTTCGTCAGTACGAACTATCCGGAAGTTCACAACCTGAAAATCAAGGGAGACTGGTACATTGCCACGATCCGGGCACGCTACAAAAACCGGTACATCTACGCTAAAGCGTACGGTTTAAAGCGCGCAGTCACCTGGTTCCTTGAAGATCTGGACCGGAAAGTATGCCGCGAAGCATCTCCGGAGGCATAATTCAACGACAAAAAAGCCCCGCCATCACCGGCAGGGCTTTTTTGTCATTTCACATTCCCGGTTACCCCCGTAATTTCGCTGAAAAATAAACAGCAATCCAATGAACAAACCCATCCTGATCGGCGACGAATACCTCTCACAGGTACGCAGCTACAGCACCCTCGGCTACACCGTAAAGCGCATCTGCACGCTCCTCTCCCTATCGAAGGAACAGCGGACTGCACTCTCAATACGCATATCCCTGCCTGGAGATGCATATCACGAAGCATATCAAAACGGCCGCGCAACCGGCGAATACAACATCGACGCGGAACTCGCAAAGAAAGCCGAACTCGGAGACATAGACGCGATAACTCTCCTGAAAGAACGGAAAAACGACCATGTTGAAATTGACCTCAGACAACAGTTATTCGGCATATGAAATCTTTAGATACCCTCGACAAGCTCCATCCCGACATCATATCCGCCTTCCTGGCAACCGGCAAAAGCGACGGGATCCCGGAAGAAGTACAGCTGTTTTTAAAGCAGCTGCAATGGGCTGCGGAAATCTATGAATA
>JAIRZR010000380.1 GCA_031267155.1 Prevotellaceae bacterium
GGGCCCGGAGGTTATGTAGCAGCAATCAGGGCCTCGCAGTTAGGAATGAAAACGGCAATAGTGGAGTGTGCCGAACCTGGCGGAGTATGTCTCAACAGAGGATGCATACCGGCAAAATCGCTGCTTAAAAATGCGCAGGTGTTTGAAAATGTAAAACATGCTGCGGACTACGGCATACAGCTTGGAGATGCATGTCCTGATATTGAAAAAATAGTTGAGCGGGCAAAAAATGTGTCTGCCACAATGAGCAGAGGCATAGATATGCTGCTGAGGAAAAACAGAATCGATTTGATTCGGGGATATGGCAGGCTAAAATCACCGAATACGGTTGAAGTTTCGGGAAAAACGGAAACGGAAATCACAGCGGCGCATATAATTATAGCGACCGGCGCCCGCCCGAAAGAGCTTCCTGCACTGCCTGTTGACGAAAAATATCTGTTAAGCTACAAAAAAGCGCTGTTTCCCGATTTCTTACCGGAAAGCATGCTTATCGCGGGTTCGGGAGCAATAGGTACGGAACTTGCATATTTCTACAACTCAATGGGTACGAAGGTTACTCTTGTTGAATTTATGCCGCAGATAGTTCCCCTGGAAGACGGGGAAGTTTCGATGCAGCTGAGCAGATCCCTGCGAAAGGCGGGAATTACGGTGATGACAAACTCCTCCGTCGACTCGGTTACTGTAGAAGATGGAAAATGCATTGCAGGCATATCGACTAAAAAATCTTATGAAACAGTGGTTTGCTCTCAGGTTTTATCTGCTGTGGGAGTTGTTGCCAATATCGAAGACATCGGTCTCGAAAATCTTGGAATAGAGGTGGAAAACGGTAAAATCAGGACAGATTCGTATTACCGTACAAATGTCGAAGGCGTTTATGCAATCGGCGACGTCATTGCTACTCCGGCGCTGGCTCATGTCGCTTCAAGCGAGGCTGTCGCATGTGTGGAAAAAATCGCGGGACTGGATGTGGAACCGATTGATTATAACTGTATCCCGTCCTGTATTTACACAACTCCCGAAGTCGCGTCTGTCGGGATGACTGAAAAACGGGCGCTGGAAGCCGGGTTTTCGGTACGCACGGGAAAATTCCCGTATTCGGCATCGGGAAAGGCAGTTTCTGCCGGTAACAGGGACGGTTTTGTGAAACTTGTATTCGACGAAAAGACCGACAGGCTTCTGGGCGCGCATCTAATCGGTTTGGGAGTAACGGAATTAATCTCCGAACTGACGCTGGCATTGAAACTCGGCGCAACAGGAAAACAGATACTGAAAACCATACATCCCCACCCGACCATGAGCGAGGCCATTGCCGAAGCCGCCGCTGCCGTGCACGGGGAAGTCATTCATCTATAAACTGGAAAAATGGAAGCGAAAGAAAAGGACAAACTGCTGGCATACACTGTAAAAATGATTGAACGGGGAGACCGTTTCTCCGATATTATACTGTATATCGACCGTAAGGGCGCCGACAGCGAATTGAAAAAAGAAATAATCTCCAAACTCGAAGAGCACAAAAAGGCGCTGGAATATAAGTCTGAAAAAAAGAAACTGTATCCGGTTTCCATGGCAAAAATTGTGTTTGGCATGCTGTTTTCCGTTTTGACATTATATCTATGGTATATGAACATTATTGCCTTTCCGGTAACGCTTTTAGGGATTATTGTTGCAGTTGCCACTTTGGCTGAAATGACAAAAGCAGTTCTTAATCTGTTCAAAAATAAAAGATGAACAGTTTTTATGTAAGTTTGATGTTATTAACTATCTGCACAAGCCTTGTGACTAATGGCTTTACTTTTCCATTCATCACGACTTTTGGTGATACGAATAAATAGTATAACATTTTTGACAGACTTCGTTTCAGCTATTATATATTAGCGGCATTAAACATTTACATGTTATTTATTTCGCGTCCCTTAAGTTTCTCATCGAGGCGGGAGAAGGTCTCTACATTAGGCGGGAGAAGGTCTCTACATTAGGCGGGAGAGGGTCTCTACATTAGGCGGGAGAGGGTCTCTACATTAGGCGGGAGAGGGTCTTTACATTAGGCGGGAGAGGGTCTCTACATTAGGCGGTAAAGAGCCTTATATAAAGCGAATAACTTTTTATGCCCGCAAAATTCTAACTGATATATCTTCGAATGTAAGAAAACTTTTTCATTTTCACATTATTTAACAAAATATAAAAGTCTTTCATGAAAATACACCGTATTTTTGCGCCCGAAATAATATAAAGAAATGCAAACAAGACTATATATAAAAGAAATGCAAACAAGACTATTTTTCAGGATAATATTTGGGTTTATCTTTTTGATTGGAAATCAGCACATACAGGCTCAAAACTATGATGCCAGAATTGAAACGGAAGTAGATGGATCAACATGTGGAAAAGCCACACTTACTATAAATGTGAAAGCTGACGGCTGTTCAAATTTAGATATCTCGAAATGTAAATTCGTAATTAATATAGCAGGTAACAGCAATCTTATAGATTTGCCGGTAGGACAAAATAAAGCCGAACTTGCTCCCGGTTTTAGATATGCAATACGTGCGGTCAATGTGAAATGCAACGGACAGGAGAGTAAATGCAGGCCTGATACAGTAATGACGGGATTGAAAATGACCGATGTCGAATACAAACGCTCTTCTGATTCCGATATTTCCGTATCCGCCACTGTTTCGGGAGGAAAAAGTCCATATAAATATCAGCTTATTGCCAATGGAAAAGATATTATCGAAAGCGGATCAAGTACAGGCAATAAAATTTCTTTTTCCGCAACAACTTCGTCTTCCGATCTGGAGTTGAAAGTAAGTGACGAAGAATGTCCGGAAAACGGCGCTGTCAGCGAAAAACTGCTTCCTCAGCCAAACGTTGAATCGCCGGCATATATCTGTTTAAATTCGAATCCAGTATCATTAAGCAAATATGTATCCAAAACTTCTTCGTCATACACCTTAATCTGGTACAGATCGGACGGTTCACTGATTGGAACAGATGTGCCGGTGTTTAATCCAAATCTCCCGGGACCAAGTAAATATCTTGTAAGCCAGAAAAATACGGCAGGAGTCGAAAGCTCCAGAGCCGAGTTGACGCTTATTGTCGAAGAATTGCCTGCGAAAATAGGAAACAACTATATTGTATGTCTTTCGGACGCTTTAAAACCGGTAATAAGAGTTATCAATGCAGGTAATAATACCTATAATCTATATACTGCACACAGTGGCGGGACAAAAACAGGCTTCGGAACAGCCATTAACGATACTGCCATTATAAAAACCGCTCAGGATTTGATTGCCGGCAGCATTTACTATATAGAAACAGAAAATGTGCATGGCTGCATTTCGTATGACAGGGCTACAGTTTCTATACAAATGAATGAATCCCTGATATTGGGACCGGAAAAAATCTGTTTTGGAGACAGACTCTCCTTATCGACTGATTATGCCGGCGGAAAAATAACATGGACAATGCCCGATAATTCCCATTATGAGGGTGCGACTTTAAAAATCGACAGTGTCAGCTCGGATAATGCAGGTACTTACAGTCTGCTCATCGAAGAATCGGGTTTGAGTTGTGTAATGAGGGACGAAATACAGGTGAAAGTAACACAGCCGGCGCCTCCCTACGTGGCAGAAAATTCGTTCAGGTACTACAGGGACGAAAAAGCGCCTGCCCTGACAGCCACGCCAAAAGAAGGTCTCGTGTTGAAATGGTACGGCCCGGACGGGAAACTTCTTTCGCAGGCGCCTGTTCCTCTGACTGATAAGGAAGGAATCTTCACTTATCACGTTTCCCAGGATTCGCTTGCCTGCGAAAGTCCGAAAGTCCCGATTACGGTTATTGTGGGAACAATTCCGGATGCGGTGTCTGCTTCCGACATAAATATATGCATAGCCGACAAACCCGAAATACAGATTAAAAATACCGTTCAGGACTATAAATATACTGTTTCCCTTCGAAACAGTGTGATTGCCGAAGGTACGGGCAACGGCAATGCAATATCGCTGATTTCAAAAGTTTCGATCACGGAAAACGCCGAGGTGGAGATAATGGTGTCCGATATTTATGGAGTAAAGTCGCCGGTTACGAAAAAGAATGTGACGGTTCCCGCCAGTCTGATTGTGGAAAGTGCATCCGCTTTCTGTCTTGGCTCGGATTTCCAGTTGAATGCAATTGATATAGCAGGCGCAGGCTACACATGGACTTTACCCTCAGGCAGTGAATATTCCGGCAAATCTCTCCCGATTACGGATGCAAAAAGTGAAGATTCGGGAATATATACCCTTGCAGTTACAACTTCCGGCTGTCCGGTCGTTAATGTAACGAAACGGGTGAACGTAAGTCAGCCTGCCCCGCCCAAAGTAGATAAGGATTCGTACAGATTCCATGAAAACGAAACTGCTACGCCACTGACAGCTACTCCGAAACAGGGATGTACATTGAAATGGTATAATCCCGAAGGCGCTCTTCTTCCGGGACAGTCTCCCGTTCCGGCAACCGGCAAAGTCGGTGCATTTGTCTATAATGTTTCCCAGGATTCGCTTGGCTGCGAAAG
>JAIRZR010000308.1 GCA_031267155.1 Prevotellaceae bacterium
TTTGCCGGGATTCCACATATGTAATAAAACAGTGTTTTTTATATAGCGGGTTTTGTGAACAGTAAATATTTAAATACGTAACTGACTGATTAATTCTCTCTCTCTCTCTCTCTCTCTCTCTCTCTCTCTCTCTCTCTCTCTCTCTCTCTCTCTCTCTCTTCAAATACCATGCCATTCATCCGGAAATTGTTTCCGGAATCTTTTAAGCAGCAATATGAAGAAGTAGAACAAACCATAAAAAATACTTTAACCTTTACACATAAGAAATATATAAAACCGTTCAATAAACGCGGCAAAGTTAAATTATTTTTTTGATACCACTAACAAAATAATTCGAGAATTGTTGAACGAAGTTTTTATTTGATTGTGTCTCTTGTAGTTAATGCCTAAATCGGGATTAGCATGCTAAAATTAATCGGAGAATTGAGACATGATTTTACAGAAAAATTTGACAACTGTAAACAATTTTCCTGCTGGGCAAATCTGGCTTCCAACAATAAAATAACAGGAGAAAAACTCAATTTTGCAGACTTGTTTTGTCGAGGCTGTCCGAAAAGCTCATTTTGTTTGCAGAGATTGCGGGTCAAGCCCGCAATGACGGACACAACTATCACATTCACAGCCGTCATTCTGACGAATTCAGAATCTCCTCCATTTTCAAACTGATTTTGCCTGCGGATAATGTTTTCTATTGATATTGATGTCCTGCGGACAATTTTGCTCGGCTTATGAACACAGTATATGCGTCGACACAATCCGAAGGATTGAATATTGATAACCCTCAATGAAGCGAAGCGATTGGGGGTAGGCGAATGGAGTTAAGAACTAAGAACTAAGAGTTGGCTGACGCGCGCCAGCGCTCTCAGTTCTTAACTCTAAAAGTCATAGGCATGAAAGGCGTTTTGTATTAGTTCGATATTTTCTTTACCGGCAATTTGCAGGATATACACAATATCGAAAACAACGTTCTTATTTATATCGTTTTGTTGCATATATGCATCCGCCGCTTCAATCATATTTTTTTGTTTTGCTGTTCCAACAATCTCGTCTATTGACTGCCAGACGGCGGAAGTTCTTGTCTTGACTTCGACAATATGCAGTTCGTCCTTATATTCTGCGACTATATCGATTTCCTTGTGCCGGTATCTCCAGTTGAGGGCGAGAATGGAATATCCGTTTTCCTGCAAAAAAGCAACTGCCTGTTTTTCGCCCTGTTTGCCGAGTTCGTAAGACAGGGACATTTCTACAGTTTGCTTATGGCGGTGCGCAGTACGTTTCCGGACAGTTTTGTTCCGATGACCTGTATTATTTCGCCCGCACAGACTGTTCCCATTCCGGCGCAGCTTTCGAGATCCTTTCCCATGGATAATCCGTAAAGAAAGCCGGAAGCGTACAGGTCGCCGGCGCCCGTCAGATCAACAGGTTTGGCGTCGGTGGCTGCAATCCGGTGCGTTTCCGAACCCTGCCGTGCCAGAGAACCTTTTGCCCCGATTTTCACAACCGCGATATCGCATAATCCGGAAATTGTCTCCACTGCCTTTTCCGGTTCTTCTCCTGTCAATGCTTTGGCTTCCTCCTCGTTTGCAAATACGATATCTACATATTCGTCAATTATTTTGTGCAGGAAACCTGCGTTTTCATCAACCACATTATAGCTTGCAAGATCGAGGGAAATAATCTTCTTCCTGTGACGGGCAATTTTCATCGCCGTTTCAATCAGACTGTGATTCTGCAAAAGATAGCCTTCGATATGGAAATAATCGTAAGCGTCAAATATGGAGGGATTAATATCTTCCGGACTCATTTCTATGGCAGCGCCCAGATATACTGCAAATGTCCTTTCGGAATCGGGACTGATTACAACCATTGCCCGTCCTGTTCCTTTTTCCCCTCTGAGCAAAAGAGATTTCACTCCCAGATTCCCGAGATCGCCGCTGTAAAAATCGCCAAGTTCATCATTTCCGACTTTTCCTGAAAATCCTGTTTTCAGACCCAGCTGCGATATCCCGGCGATTGCATTTGCCGCAGATCCTCCCGTAACTATTGAGGCTCCAAGCGCTTTAAGATCGCTGTACACTTCGTTGGCTCTCTGTTCATCGACATGCTGCATGCTTCCTTTGGGAAGACTGTATTTTTCGAGCAAACTGTCGTCTTTGCATATTGCCAAAATATCAACCAGTGCGTTTCCCATTCCAAGTATTGATTTCATTTTCTTATATATTTGATTGTTTTATTATTCATTTTTCCATCCTGTATTTGCAGGATGAGAGTACCGTCTTCGATCCGGTTTTATTCTACGGTATAAAGCGCGCCTGCACCCGGAGCGAGCCAGTCCTGTTCTCCTTCAAACCGCAGCTTTCCGCGTCCGTACGGACTGACAAGCAGTATTTTGCCCTCCTTCCTGAATGAGATCTTCAGCTGAACGGATTTCCGGATGTCCCTGTTGACAACGAGCAGATAGGGTTTTCCTGCCGGATCGACAAATTCGCCGACAAGAAATTTGCCTTCGCCGATTGACTTGAGATGCACGGCAGATTCGATTCCCCGTGCATTTTTCGGCGTCCTGTCCGTGTGAAAGACGTTGACATTTTTCAGCGTGCAGTATATTGGTGCAATAGCGTGTATTTGCAGGTTGATATTCCGCAGCATCTCCCATGTTTTTGTCCGGTAGCCGAACTGGTCGACAGGCGCCAGCCTGTAGTTTCCGAGTTCGGGCGAGTAGTGCGTGAAATATCCGATACCTTTTCCGCCGTATGCCAGCGTGGAATAGACCTGAATGCCCAGCGTTGCCGGCGAGGGTTCGGCATAGTGGAAGTGTGTGTTGCCGAGAATCACGTTCCAGAACGGGATTCCGTACTGCTGTGATTTTTTGCGGACGGTTTCCATATTGCCGTAAAACCGGTCTTCGTTGAACGTGCCGTCATCGTAAAGGGAATAGTTGTCGTACGAGATGTATTTTGGATGGCAGATGTTTACAAATTCGTCCAGATGCGCCTCGTATCCTTCGGAGCCTGACTGTCCGTCGGAAGCGTAATCGGGAAACAGGTTGATATACGGCAGTATTCCCTGTTTGCGGATGGCTTCGGCCCAGAGATTCAGACGCGGAAAGAGCGAGGCGTTCGGTTCGTCCTTAATGTAGATGGAGTAAATGTTTTTACGCATTTCGGGCGGCTCGATTCCATTCAGAACCGCTTTGACCGTTTCTTCCGCCTCCTGCGGGCTTACATCCGGACAGGACGATATGCGGCCGTCGGCAAGAATTGTCGCAAGCCGGTACGGTGCGGCATACGGGACGTATTTTGCGGGAATGAATCCCGTGGCGTTATATCCGCAGTCGAACAGGTCTTTCATCAGATCGTCGGGGGACGACATGTCTCCCCATGCGCCGCCGGTGAAGTCGGGCGTCGGAAGTCCTCCCCAGGGGAATATGATAAAATCTTCGGCTTTCACACGCGAGCGTGCCGGATCGGAGTTCTGGGCGAACATGTTTAAACCCGTGCCTGCCATCAGGACAAGCGTACAGAAGATCTGCAATTTTCTTTCAGTGTTCATTTCATGTATATTTATACGTAATTCTTTAATTCAAAATTAATAATTCAACAAATCCTTTCCTATATCGCGCCGGTAATAGCATCCGTCGAAGCTGATTTTCCGCACGGAATCATATACGGAATCCAAAGCGGACTGCAGATTGCCGGAAAGAGCCGTCACTGTGAGTACCCGTCCTCCGGAAGTCAGCAGTTTACCTCCGTTTTCGGATGTTCCCGCGTGGTAAACCTTATTTCCCTTAATTGAGGATATTCCTTCGATTTCGATGCCTTTCCTGTATTCTTCGGGATATCCTCCCGATACAAGGACTACTGTAACTGCCGTTTCGGGACAGATGGAACACTGTTTTGTATCCAGAGTACCCTTTGCGACACCGTCGAACAGATCGAGTATATCGCCGTTCAGCCGCGGCATCACTGCTTCCGTTTCCGGATCGCCCATCCGGACATTGTATTCTATAAGATACGGCTCGCCGCCACAGTTCATCAGTCCGAAAAATATAAAGCCTTTGTAGTATATTCCATCCTTTTGCAGTCCCCTGATTGTAGGTTCGACAATCTTTTTTTCAAACCTGTCGATAAAAGCCCTGTCGGCAAAACAGACAGGCGAAACTGCTCCCATGCCTCCGGTATTCAATCCCCGGTCGTTTTCTCCAATTCGCTTATAATCCTTTGCTTCCGGAAGTATTTTGTACGATTTGCCGTCGGTTAGAACAAATACGGAAACTTCGATGCCCCGCAGAAACTCTTCTATCACAACCCTGCTGCTTGCCGCGCCGAACTTGCCGTCCAGCATTTCCTTCAAGCTCGCTTTCGCTTCGGACAGGCTGTCCACAATAATCACGCCCTTTCCGGCAGCCAGTCCGTCGGCTTTCAGGACGAAGGGGGGAGCCAGTTTTTCGAGGAAATCATATCCCTGCTGCAGTTGACTTTTATCAAACGATTTGTAGAGCGCCGTCGGGATACCGTGCCTTGTCATGAAATCCTTTGCAAAATCTTTGCTTCCTTCGAGCATGGCGCCGTCTTTCGAAGGGCCTATGACCGAAACGGGCCTGTCTGCAAAATAGTCTGCAATACCGTTAACCAGAGGATCTTCCGGACCGACAACCAGCATTTCGATACTGTTTTCTTCAATAAAATTTCCAATCGCTTCAAAATCGGATATGTTTAAGGGTATGTTTTGCCCGCATTCCGCCGTGCCCGGATTCCCGGGAGCTGTAAACAGTTTGCCCAGACAGGAACTCTGCGCTATTTTTACAGCCAAAGCATGCTCGCGTCCTCCGCTTCCAAGTAATAATACATTCATCAATCAATCTATTTTTTAAGACGCAAAGGTAATATTTTTTTATTGCATCAAC
>JAIRZR010000438.1 GCA_031267155.1 Prevotellaceae bacterium
CCCCCACCCACACCCCCCCCCCCCCCCCCCCCCCCCCCCCCCCCCCCCCCCCCCCCCCCCCCCCCCCCCCCCCCCCCCCACACCAAATTTTTAGTCGGTCAGTAGTGATTGAAAAATAAATAAAATGCAGATGGAATTGGAATATTTTAGTATCTTTGCGACGAAATTTTAAAAAATATATGAGTAGAATATTGAATAATACGAGCCTTGTGATTGCCATTTATAACAAACCCATTTATTTGGGAAAAGTTTTTGATAGTCTGGCAAAACAAATATGTTTGCCTGCAAATGTAATTTTGGCAGACGATGGTTCGTCTGATGCTGATTTAGATGTATTAATCGATCAATATAAAAAACGGTTACCTGTTCCTTTGGTACGAATTTGGCATGAAGATAAAGGCTGGCGTAAACCGCTTTGTGTAAATAAAGCCGTACATCACGCCAGTGATTATATTATCTTCATTGATGGAGATGTTATAATGCATCCCCGCTTTATAGAAAATCATTGGAAATACAAAAAAACCAATACGGCCATATATGGCACAACTGCAATGTTGTCTCCTGAAATGACTGAAAAACTTTTGAAAATAAAACCTTTTGAAGATGCATGGATAGATAAAAAATACAAAAGGCGCAATACATTATATCTGCCTTTTCCTGTATTTAAGGTTTCCAAAGAATTTGCAGGTCGAAACTTTTCATTGTATAAGAAAGATTTTGTTGCGGCTAATGGTTACGACAATGATTTAATCGGCGAAGTAGGCTGGGAAGATACGGATTTAAGCTATCGCCTGACAAATAATGGCGTATCCATAAAACGAGTGTTTGGAAGATGTCTTGGAAAGCATTTGTATCACAAGCTGCATTCTTACTCTTATGCCCGACAAATCGAAAACGAACGCGATAAGATGCTAAAAGAGCGTATAGAAACAGGTTTTGTTTATGTAAAAAACGGGTATCATGAAGCATTAAGTCAAGAATGACCGAAAGCAGACCCCGATTTTTGAAAGAATATTGAATAAAAGAACATTGGAGAATAAGTATAGGAACAGGATAAATATCGTTACTCTGGGCTGCTCGAAGAACATTGTCGATTCGGAATTTCTGATTGCCCAGCTTTCCGGAAATAAGTTTGAAGTAGTGCACGACTCCAATGATGAATCGGCAAAAACAGTGATTATCAACACTTGCGGATTTATCAGGGAAGCAAAGGAAGAATCAATAAACACAATTCTGAATTTTGCGCGGGCGAAGGAAGCCGGAATGATTGACCGGCTATTCGTGTTCGGATGTCTGGCAGAGCGGTATAAAAACGAGTTAAGGAGCGAAATTCCCGAAGTGGACGATTTTTTCGGAGCAAAAAATATGCAGGAAATAATCAGGGCGATGGGAGGAAATTTCAGGGATGAACTCCTTGGAGACAGGATCATTACAACGCCCCGGCATTATGCCTACCTGAAAATATCGGAAGGCTGCAACAGAATTTGCAGCTATTGCGCTATTCCGCTGATACGGGGAAAACATGTCTCGGAACCGATTGAACAGCTGGTGAATCAGGCACGGAAGTTAGCCGCCGGAGGAGTGAGGGAATTGCTGGTGATAGCTCAGGATTCCACATACTACGGTCTGGATTTGTATAAAAAGCAGAAGATAGCGGAACTGTTAAGAAAACTATCTGAAGTGTCTGGTATTGAATGGATACGCCTGCATTATGCCTATCCGGCTTCCTTCCCTGACGACTTGATATGCGAAATAAGGGACAATCCCAAGGTATGCAAATATCTGGATATCCCGTTTCAGCACATCAGCGACAGGGTTCTTGACAGGATGAGACGGGGAATATCCAAAAAGGAAACATACAGCCTTATAGAGCGAATCCGAAAGGAAATACCCGAAATCGCCCTTAGAACGACCTTGTTGACAGGACATCCGGGAGAAACGGAAACGGCATTTGGCGAGTTGAAACAGTTCGTCAAAGACATGCGTTTTGAACGTTTGGGCGTTTTCCCCTATTCGGAAGAGGAAGGAACATATTCCGCCCTCAATTTTCAAGACTCCACAAGCAACCGCAGGAAAAATGAAAGGGCAAACGAAATCATGTCTATACAGAATAAAATATCGGGCGACATGAATCTTGCCAAAAAAGGTCAGTATATGACGGTTATCATAGACAAAATCGAAGACGACTTCATCATTGCCCGTTCTGAACACGATTCTCCCGAAATAGATCAGGAAGTTCTTATCTATAAGACTGCCGCTGTGCCGGTCGTTTCCGGCGATTTTGTAAAAGTGAAAATCGTTGATACTGACGATTATGATTTGTATGCAGATATTCAAAGCTGATATAACTCAATTATTTTCGCCTGAAGGCGAAAGTAATTAGTCTTGTATTGGAATTATGAATTATATTGTGATGCATTGCACAATTTACAATTCGTTCAAGGATGAAAGAATACAGTACGGACGAATTTATATCTGGATGCACTGTCAACCCCCTGCGAGATGCGGCTTCATTAACATATTGTCATGCTGGCATATCCGGGCATTGCCGCATTATTTTTTTCTCAGTCTTCAAACTTTGATTAAATTTGCGGCTCGAATTTTTAGATATTTTAGAATCAGATGACACAGGAAGAACTTTTTAAGAAATTGATAGCGCACTGCAAGGAATACGGTTATATTTTTCCTTCGAGCGAGATATATGACGGTCTTGGAGCTGTTTACGATTATGGACAGAACGGCGTAGAGCTGAAAAACAACATCAAACGCTACTGGTGGGAAGCAATGGTGAAGTCGCACGAAAATATTGTCGGCATTGATTCGGCAATTTTCATGCATCCGAAAATCTGGGAAGCCTCCGGACACGTTGGCGCTTTCAACGACCCCCTGATCGACAACAGGGATTCGAAAAAACGTTACAGGGCAGACGTCCTGATTGAGGAATATATCGCAAAACTGGAAGAAAAGACAGAAAAGGAAATCGCAAAGGGAAAGAAGAAATTCGGCGATTCTTTCGATGAAGTTCAGTTCCGCGCCACGAATCCCAATGTTCTCCGTACCGCCGGCAAAATCGAGGAAGTGAAAGGCAGGATGAAAAACGCTCTCAATTCGAACGATCTGAATCAGTTAAGAGACATCATAATCGACTGTGAAATCGCATGTCCCATATCCGGAACACGAAACTGGACGGAAGTGCGGCAGTTCAACCTGATGTTTTCCACGCAAATGGGTTCGGTGAGCAGCGATACGAATATGATATACCTGCGTCCCGAAACGGCTCAGGGCATATTTGTGAATTTCCTCAATGTCCAGAAAACCGGCAGGATGAAAGTACCCTTTGGCATTGCCCAGATCGGGAAAGCATTCAGGAACGAAATCGTTGCACGTCAGTTTATATTCCGCATGCGCGAATTTGAACAGATGGAAATGCAGTTTTTTGTCCGTCCCGGCGAGGAAATCAAATGGTACGAATACTGGAAAAATGTACGCATGGAATGGCACCGTTCCCTGGGCTTCGGAAATGACAGATACCGCTTCCACGACCACGACAAGCTTGCCCACTATGCAAATGCCGCCGCCGACATCGAGTTTAATTTCCCGTTCGGATTCAAGGAAGTGGAAGGAATACATTCGAGAACGGATTTCGATTTGGGGAATCATCAAAAGTTTTCAGGTAAGAAAATACAGTATTTCGACCCCGACAGCAACGAAAGCTACGTCCCATACGTAATCGAAACGTCGATAGGCGTCGACCGCACGGTTCTGCTGGTTCTCTCGGCTTCGTACTCGGAAGAGACTGTTGTCAAGGATAATGGCGAAACAGACGAGAGGGTTGTCCTGCGCATTCCCCCGATACTTGCCCCGGTGAAATTTGCAGTATTGCCCCTGGTCAAAAAAGACGGGCTTCCCGAAAAGGCAAAGGAAATCATGAACACACTGAAATTCGAGTATAACAGCCAGTATGACGAAAAGGACACTATCGGGAAACGTTACCGCCGTCAGGACGCTATCGGCACGCCGTTCTGCATAACGATAGACAATCAGACGCTTGCAGACGATACCGTCACAATACGCCATCGGGACACAATGGCTCAGGAGCGGGTTCCCCTTGAATCCCTGTCATCTGTCCTGGACAGGCTGGTAAACATGAAATACCGTTTACAGAATCTGGAATTAGAAACTAATAAATATCAATAAATTGAAAATAATTTTTAGACTGTTACCCGCAGTAATTTTCCTGGTTTCAACTTTTGCCGCTCATGCTCAAAAGCCTGACATCATCACCGATGTGTCGATAAACAAGTACCGCAGGCTGCTTCATCTCATCAGCATCTATTATATAGACACTGTAAATCAGCAACAGATTGTCGAAAAAGCCATAGTCGGCACACTGAAGACTCTTGACCCGCATTCGTATTATATCTCGAAAGAGGAATACAAAGCGGCAACAGAGCCTCTGGAAGGAAATTTTGACGGAATAGGAATCGAATTTAATATACTGGAAGATACACTGATCGTAGTGTCTCCACTCTCGGGAGGACCTTCGGAAAAAGTGGGCCTGATGAGCGGAGACCGCATAATCGCGGTTGATGGAAAAAGCGTTGCAAACATAAACCTTACAATCGAAAAGGTACATTCCCTGCTTCGGGGTCCCAAGGGAAGTCAGATATCGGTAGGCGTAAAACGCGGCAGTTCCCTGATTGACTTTGAAATCGTGCGCGATAAAATTCCAATCAACAGCGTCGACGCCGCTTACGAAATAAAGCCCGGACTTGCATATCTCAAGCTGAGCCGTTTTGCCAAAAGTTCCATGAGCGAAATCGAGGAATCGTTCAGCAAATTCAGGAATCCCAAATCGCTGATTCTGGATTTAAGAGGCAACGGCGGAGGATTTATGAACATTGCAAACGCTCTGGCTGACCAGTTTTTCGGCGACGGGAAACTTCTCGTATATACTGAAGGCAGGTTTTTCCCTGTCCAAAAGGAAATGTCAACCGATAAGGGTCTATTCAAAAACGGGAATCTTGTCGTTCTCATCGATGAAGCATCGGCTTCGGCAAGCGAAATCGTATCCGGCGCAATTCAGGATCAGGACAGGGGGATTATTATCGGACGGCGTTCTTTCGGGAAGGGCCTGGTGCAGACCGAATTTCCCATGGGCGACGGCTCTGCCGTGCGCCTGACCATTGCAAGATACCATACTCCTTCGGGTCGCGCAATTCAATCGCCTTACGAAAAGGGTAAAACCGAACAGTATTACAAAAATCTCAGCGACAGGGTTATGGCAGAGGCTTTCAGCGCCGACAGCATAGTGTTTCCCGATTCGTTGAAATATAATACGCTGGTTAATAATCGCACCGTATATGGAGGCGGAGGAATTATGCCCGATATTTATGTCCCGCTGGACACTTCGAAATATTCGAAATACAGCGGAGCCCTGAACAGGAAAAATGTTGTTTTCCAGTTTGTATCGACCTACATGGATAAAAACAGGAAAACGTTCGGCAATAAATACAGGACTCTCGACGCTTTCAAACAGTCCTTTGCCGTAAGCGATGATTTATTCGGCGAAATGATTGCCTTCGGCGAAAAGGAAGGAGTCCCCATAGATGAGGAAGGAATAAAAATATCGGGAACCCATATAAGACAGTATATGAAAGCGCTCATCGCCCGCAGCCTGTTCGATTATTCCGCTTATTTCATGATAATGAACGAAGGAGACAGTGTTTACGAGAAAGCAATCGAAGTGCTGGATAACTGGGATAAATACAAGAAAGAATGTCTTAAAGAAAAATAGCTCCGTTCTATAATTTCATAATCCGGCTACTTTATTCAACATTGACGCTTTCGGCAAACAGGAAGAATATTCGGCTTGGAATTTCTTCGGATGGGCTGTAAAAAAAATCTTTTATTGCCTCAAAAATATCTGTTCAAAGTTTCCCTGAAGAAAAAAATAGCTTTTTTTCGTAGCACTTCAAAAAGAAAAATAATTTTTAAATACAACAATTACAGATAAATAAAAATTTTTTTAACATTTTTTTAATTAAATTGTTTTTGATATTGAATTTTTTTTTTAATTTTGCATCGTTATATGAAATGATTTTTAGATATAAAAAGTTAAAGTATTTTTTATGGTTTGTTTAACCTCACATTGCGGCTTCAAAAAAACTGGAAATAATTTTCCGGAAATTGCCATAATGGAATACTTTGGCACGATTTTTGCAGAGAGAGAGAGAGAGAGAGAGAGAGAGAGAGAGAGAG
>JAIRZR010000486.1 GCA_031267155.1 Prevotellaceae bacterium
AATATCAATGGCTTCCTTTCAATGCATACAAAGATTTAATAACTTTGAGACATAACATAAACGACATTTTAATAAATGTCGGAATAAAATATAACATTAATTTTACATGAGTACTTACATTGAAAAATAATTACGTTCCATTTTTGTGTATGGCTGTGTGTTTCTGACAAAATAGCATCGTCTAAAAAACTTATTTCACCTAATTTTCTTAACAAAATGACTTCAGTAGTAAAGAAATCACATATACAAAAAACCATTACCTCATTATTCTGCTGAGGTCATTTTGTGAATAATTTGCGATATATTTTTCAATCAATTCTTTCACGGAATTTTTCCGAAATAACAGGCATTCGATTTGTATTTCCAATGAACAAACATCTGCATTCCAAACACGACGTTCAAATGAAATTCGATTTATATGAAAAAATCCCGTATCTTTGCGGCTGTAAAATTAAATAGTATAGACATGAAAGGAATAGTACTTGCCGGGGGATCCGGCACACGGCTTTACCCGATAACCAAGGGCGTTTCGAAACAGATACTGCCGATATACGACAAGCCAATGATTTATTATCCAATATCCGTTTTGATGCTGGCGGGCATCAGGGACATACTGATAATCTCGACGCCGCACGATCTGCCGGCATTCAAACGCCTGCTGGGAGACGGAAACGATTACGGCGTGAATTTCGAGTATGCCGAACAGCCTTCGCCCGACGGTCTGGCACAGGCGTTTATAATCGGGGAAAAGTTTACCGGAAACGATTCTGTATGCCTGGTGCTGGGGGACAATATCTTTTACGGACAGAGCTTTTCCAGAATGTTGAAAGAGGCTGTCGACATGGCGGAAATCCATGGCAAGGCTACCGTATTCGGATACTACGTAAACGATCCCCAGCGGTATGGAGTAGCGGAGTTCGACAGCGGGGGGAATGTGCTCGGCATCGAGGAAAAACCGCAGAATCCCAAGTCGAACTATGCCGTGGTGGGGCTTTATTTCTATCCCAACAGGGTGATTGAAGTCGCAAAGAACATCAAGCCCTCGGCGAGGGGCGAACTGGAAATCACTGCCGTCAACCAGGAATTTCTGAACGGGAAAAACCTGAAAGTCTCGCTCCTGGGACGCGGATTTGCATGGCTGGACACCGGAACCCACGGTTCGCTGTACGAAGCCGGCACATTTGTCGAAGTGATCGAAAAGCGTCAGGGACTGAAGATTGCCTGCCTCGAAGAGATTGCATACAATCAGGGATGGATTAGCGGCGAACAGCTGGAAAAGCTCGCCGAACCGATGAAAAAGAATCCCTACGGACAATATCTGTTAAATCTTGTAAAATTATAAACAGTATGATAAAGAAGAATATACTGATCACGGGAGGAGCCGGCTTTATCGGCTCCCATGTTGTGCGCCTGTTTGTGAACAGGTATCCGGAGTATAACATCATCAATCTTGACAAACTGACTTATGCCGGAAACCTGGCGAATCTCAGGGATATCGAAAACAGTCCCAACTATACCTTTGTAAAGGCGGATATCTGTGATTTTCCGGAAATGCAGTCGATATTCGGGAAATACAGTATCGACGGGGTAATTCATCTTGCCGCCGAGAGCCATGTGGACAGGTCGATAAGGGATCCGTTCCTGTTTGCCCGGACCAATGTAATCGGCACGCTCTCGCTCCTGCAGGCGGCAAAATCGGCATGGGAAAAGACCGGCGTCTGCGACAGGCTGTTCTACCACATATCCACCGACGAAGTGTACGGCTCGCTTGGCAGCGAAGGATTTTTCACCGAGGAAACCTCCTACGATCCACATTCGCCGTATTCGGCATCGAAAGCCTCGTCCGACCATTTTGTCAGGGCATTTCACGATACATACGGACTGCCCGCCATTATCTCGAACTGTTCAAACAATTACGGACCATACCAGTTTCCCGAAAAGCTGATACCACTGTTCATTAACAATATCCGCAACGGCAGACCCCTGCCGGTGTACGGAAAGGGCGAAAACGTGCGCGACTGGCTGTATGTCATTGATCATGCGCGGGCAATCGACGTCATTTTCCACAGGGGAACGCCGGGCGAAACCTACAATATCGGAGGATTCAACGAATGGAAAAACATCGACCTCATAAAGGTGATGATCAGGGTTACGGACAGGCTTCTGGGCAGAAGCGAAGGCGAATCGGAAAAACTGATAACATACGTTACCGACCGTGCAGGACACGACCTGCGATATGCCATAGATTCCGGAAAACTGAAAAGAGAGCTTGCATGGGAACCGTCCCTGCAGTTCGAGGAAGGAATAGAAAATACCGTGCGATGGTATCTGGACAATCAGGAATGGCTGGACAGCGTAACAAGCGGGGAATATCAGGAATACTACGAAAAAATGTACTCCGCGTAACCTTTTTTTGCACGGACTTGTCAGTGAATAAGCAGGCAATCACAGCTGTAGAACTCCTCGCTCCCGCGAAAAACAGGGAAGCGGGCGAGGCGGCTGTCAATCACGGAGCCGACGCCGTGTATATCGGGGGAAGCAGGTTCGGCGCGCGCGAGGCTGCCGGAAACAGTCTTGCCGACATCGAACGCCTGTGCAAATATGCGCACAGATATTATGCAAGGGTCTATCTGACCCTGAATACAATACTGTATGACAGCGAACTTGAGCAGGCGGGGAAAATGATTGCCGATGCATACAGCGCCGGATGCGATGCCGCGATTGTGCAGGACATGGCGCTGCTCGAAATGGATTTGCCGCCGATTCCCCTGTTTGCATCAACACAAACGGATAACTGTTCGCCGGAGAAAGTCCGGTTTCTGGAAAACGCCGGTTTCAGCCGGGTGATACTGGCGCGCGAACTGTCGTTAAGCCAAATTGCGGAAATACGGAAATCGACGTCAGTCGAGCTTGAATCCTTTATACACGGCTCTCTCTGCGTGAGCTGTAGCGGACGGTGCTACATGAGCGAAGTCCTTTCGGGCAGAAGCGCCAACAGGGGAAACTGCGCCCAGATGTGCCGCCTGCCGTTTGAGCTGTACAGCGAGGAGGGCGTAAAAATTGCCGGAAACAGACATCCGCTGTCGCTCAAAGACCTGAACATGTCCGGATATCTGGAAGACCTGATGCTTGCCGGCGTTACGTCCTTTAAGATCGAGGGACGCCTGAAAGATATTTCATACGTAAAGAACATAACGGCGCATTACAGAAAATGCATTGACGAAATCTTTGAACGCTCGGACACTTACGGAAAAGCATCGTCGGGAAGCGTGCATCTGCTTTTCGAGCCGGACGTCGAAAGGTCGTTTTCAAGAGGATTTACGGCGTATTTTGCAGAAGGCAGGAAACGGGGACTGAATGCCGGAACAGCCAAATCGACAGGCAAGTTTTGCGGAACGGTCGTTTCCATCGGCAAACGCTCGTTTGTCGCAGACAGCGCCGGCGATCTGGCAAACGGCGATGGCGTCTGTTTCTTCGACGGTTCGGGAAAACTGTCGGGAACGAGGATAAATTCCGTGGTCGGGAACACAGTTACTCCGCTGTCGATGGACGGCATATCGGCAGGAACGAAGATATTCCGCAATTCCGACCGCCTGTTCGACAGGAAACTTGCGGGAAAAAGCGCCGTCCGTAAAATACACGCAGATGTGTCAGTCGCCGTTTCCGAAAAAAGCGTCCGCATAAGCGCTATGGACGAGGACGGAATCGCTGCGGATATTTCCATTCCACATTCGATGGAAAAAGCCCTGAACAAAATCAGGATGCGGGAAACGGTGATTGAACAGTTCGGCAAAACGGGAAACGATATCTTTGATTTCCGCATAACCTGTCCGGACTGCGAATATTTTTTCCCCGTTTCCCTCGTCAACGCATGGCGACGGGACCTGATACATGTCCTTGACAGCGAAAGGCAAAGGCAGTACAGACGCCGGGAAGCGAAAACCGTCCCTTCCGATATCGAATACATTGCCGGCGAACTCGATTATACCGCGAATGTGTCCAACAGTCTTGCCGAACAGTTTTACCGAAGGCACGGCGTTAGAAAAATCGAAAAAGCCGTCGAAACCGGAACTGTCCCGAAACGTTTGATGTATAACAAATACTGTATAAAATTCGAACTTGGAATGTGCCCCGTGAAACAGAACGCTGCAAGTTCAGGCAATTTGTTCCTGTGCTGTTCAAATATAAAACTCAAACTGTATTTCGACTGTAAACGGTGTGAAATGTCAATCGGACTTTTAGAGTTAA
>JAIRZR010000033.1 GCA_031267155.1 Prevotellaceae bacterium
TGAGTTCAAACAAAAACCGCACAGACTTTCACAGAAGGACACCGATGCCCGCTGGACCAAAAAGCACAGTCAAAGTTTTTTCGGATATAAGAATCATGTAAAGGAAGATGCCGGAAGCAAGCTGATTACCAAATACACGGTTACGGATGCGAGCGTGCATGATTCCCAGGCTACCGACCCGCTGCTGGACGGGAAGGACACGGGGGAATGTTTTTATGCCGATTCGGCTTATAGCGGAGCGTCACAGGAAAAGATTATTGAAAGCAGGGGTATGGAAAATCAGGTCTGTGAAAAGGGCTATAAAAATAAACCGCTGACAGAAGAACAGAAAGCGGGTAACAGGGAAAAGTCTCGCGTGCGTTCGCGGGTGGAACATATTTTCGGTTTCATGGAAAATTCCATGAACGGGATGTACATTCAATGTATCGGTATGAAACGGGCAACAACCGTTATTGGCCTGATGAATTTGACTTATAATATGTTCCGCAAAATTCAATTGGATGCCCCTGATGGGGTAACTGTGCCCTTTTGTGACCTCAAATAATCGTAAATAATTGATTGCAAATAATATATAAATCATGTAGAAATTGAACAGTTTTATCGGCAGTCGTGAACTTCAACATTTATTCTTAAAAAAATGAGTTCAAAAAACAGATGGAAAAAATTAGGAGTTTTTAGAGGTGCCCTTAACAATTTTGCGATGCATTGTGAAATTGTCCGCAGGACATTAATGTCAACAGGGCGTCGACACAATCCGGAGGATTGAATGTGAATAACCCCCAATGAAGCGAAGCGATTGGGGGGATACTACAGCGATTGGGGGACGCGGCGAATACGGCGAAGATATCCACAAGCCGAAAGCCAGAACAGCAAGTGTATGGATGTCCGGTTTTCCGTTCAACCTTTCAGGTTATGGATAGAGTTCCCATCTACCCCCAATCGCTGACGCGCGACAGCCTTTCAGGTTTGGGATACAGCATTTTAATGGGATACAGCATTTTAAACCGAACTCTCACGTTCATTTACGACAAACAGGGTGGGCAGTTATTTGACGCCTGCAAAACAGAAACTTTGCACGATCTGGTATGGAGACTACACCAAGCGGGGGGATAATGAACACAACAGTCTCCGCAATCCTGATAATCCTTTAATCCTGAAAATCCTGCTTCAGACAAAAAAATCTGCTTCAGACAATTAAAATTTAAAAAAAATATAAACAATGAATAAATATGTAAAATACCTGTTATTGATTACAATCGTGCTGTCCTCATGCAATTCGCAAAAGAAAATAGCGTATATGCAGGGTATTGACGATACCGGCAAACTCACTAAAATTCCGGAAGTTCCGGAGATAAGCATACAGCCGCAGGATATGCTCTCCATTGTCGTATCAAGTAAGGAGCCCGAGCTGGCTTTGCCTTTCAATCTGCCAATAATTTCGTATCAGGGAGTTGGAGAATCGGCCATGGGGCAGCAGCGGCTTTTGGGCTACACCGTAAACAGAGACGGCGATATAGATTTTCCCGTACTGGGGAAGCTGCATGTCGAGGGGCTGACAAGGTATAGGCTGGAACAGTTTATAAAAGAAAAAATCATTGCCGAAGGCTATATAAAGACCCCGTTGTTACCATACAGTTTATGAATTTCCGAGTAACGGTAAACGGGGAAGTTGCCCGTCCCGGCACATACGAGATAAAGCGCGGACAGTTCACGCCCGAAGACGTGAACTTTTGCATACTTATTCTCGAACACTTGAAACTGGTAGATTTCGATAAGGAGAGAGCGTTAGCTCAAATATGTTTTAATCTATTTTTCTATATCATACATTAATCTATTTTACTTATCCATTTATTCTTCAAACGTTTTTCACTTTATTTCCTGCTCTTTTATCTTTCAGTTCGCAGTATTTTCTTGTGATTAACGACGTGCAAAAATACTCATTTTTTTTAAATCAATCAGGATATTCAAAAAAATTACCCTCTACCCGGCGCAGTCTCCAGACGTCTCCAGACTGCGCCGGACAGGAGACATACCCGTAATACGAAGACCTTGTGTTTAACAGTGTATTTCAGGGCAGTATCCTTGAATTATTTCTGCCTGCAGGCTGTGCTGTTTGTGTAGAAACGCGACGCTGTTTTGCGGTCAGGCTAACCGTAAGTAAGCGGTTAGCCTGACCGTAGGTAAGCGGTTAGCCTGACCATAGGTAAGCGGTTAGCCTGACCGCAAAATGCCTGTTAGCTTCGCCGGTAAACGCAAGCAAGCCTCGCCGCAGGACGTCGGCGAGGCTCGATGCAAAATCGACTGCCATTCTACGATTATTTTACAATCAGGGGCTGTTCGTAGGTAAGTGTGCGCGGTTTATTCAGCAATGTGTCACTGCTTGAGTACTGCGTCACAATCTTCAGAGTGTACGTTCCGCTTCCCAGCAGGGGTACGCGGCAGGTGATTTTCTTCGGCTCGTTCCTAGAGAGCGGTTGCGTAACCTGAGTTTCCGTTCCTGCTTCATCCACGAAGAATATTCCGATACCTTCGCCGTCGACGGGTTGAATCCTGATTTTCACGCCGTCGATGTTGATGTCGCCGTCGGGAGTAAGCGTGCCGTCGGTTTTGCCGGTCGTCACATCCGTTACCAGCCCGATACGCGCGCCGCTGTCCTTAACGCCAAGCACTTCCACTCCCACATTTTCAAGAGACTTGCGCATGTCTTCGGTTATCGAACAGTCGCAGGTTCTTTTGTGTTTTTTGGGATCGAAGGGAGCCGCCGAGCCAATCCAGTTTCCGGGTACGCGCGGAGTGATGTGACATACTTCAGTCTGCACGCTGTATCCTTCAAGGAGGCTCTGCTTGCGCATACGGTCGCCGCGATTGAGCATGTCGAGAATGGACTCGTACTCCCATTCCGCTCCGGCGTTTTTAATCATCCGTGCAATGTCCTCGTTGCGACGGGTTTTACCGACGGTCGAAACCTCGGCAATAAAGTCATTTAGAATGTCTTCAGTCAGACGGTTTGGCGTCAGCCAAACTTTCCAAAAATACGAATAAGCCATTTTCTTTAACTTATATTAGATTTATAACTTAGAATATCGGCGCAAAGTTAGCAAGAATTTTTTAACTCCAAATAATTTAACATGCCCTGCAAAATATTATTTTGAGACATTATGTGGAAGTCTCGGTTAACATTCGACCGGCGTGTTATATTCTTAGATTTATATCAGGTTTTTTCCTGTCGCCATGCTCATTCTTAACTGTTTCATCTTTGGCTTTACCGGCGACAGGTTTGGCTCTTTAATTGAAATTAGTGTCGCAAAATTACGTAAAACTTCTGAATTGACATGATCAATCACAGTCTTCGCGGCGACGAATTTGGTTTGAAAGCGTACTATCCGTTCTCTCTCTCTCTCTCTCTCTCTCTCTCTCTCTCTCTCTCTCTCTCTCTGCAAAAATCGTGCCAAAGTATTCAATTACAGCATTTTTCGGGGAATTATTTCCGAAATCTTTGGAGCCGCAATGTAAGGTAAAACAAACCATAAAAAATACTTTAACTTTTCTACATAAAAAATCGTTCCTTTTTCATAATATAATGTTTTTATTATGGGCACAAAGATAATTATTCCCGCGACAATTTGAATTGCACCCTTCGAAAATTGTTATAGCAATTTTTTTATCTGATTGTGTTTCTTGTGATTAAAATAGAAAAAAAATAATGTCCGAGTTGTGATTTTTTTTGATTTGAGCGATTCCGGGATGCGAAATAAACAGGATGTAACAATTTCACGGATGCTTTCGACGCTTTGACCGGCGGAATTTTCGATGATGAAAACGATTTCTACGAACAGCGTTATACCACGCGCGGACTAAACCATGTAGAGACGCGATGCTCGCGTCTCCACGGCGATTCTTCGCGTGACCGTATGTGATTATCATCGTGGAGGCTGTCTCAAAAGTGTTTTAGCACACAGATAACACAGATTTAATGGATAAACACAGATTATAATATATTATTGAATTATCTGCGAAAATCTGTCTAATCTGTCTTATCTGCGTGCTTTTGAGCGTATTTCAAACTCCAGTTTTATCCAAGTTGTCAGAATTTAAAGAAGTTTTTTGCATTATAATATGACACATTTTCGACTAATTGAGCCAGAAACGGAAACTCGGATGCGGGCAATAAGCCCTGTTCCACATCGGCGCCGATCAGATTGCAGAGAATACGGCGGAAATATTCGTGCCGCGTATATGACACGAAACTGCGCGAATCGGTTAACATTCCAACGAAGCGGCTCAAAAGACCGAGGTTCGACAGCGAGTTCAACTGCGCTTCCATACCCGATTTCTGGTCGAGAAACCACCATCCCGAGCCAAACTGCATTTTTCCGGCTACGGATCCATCCTGGAAATTGCCAATCATCGTAGCGACCAGTTCGTTATCGCGCGGATTCAAATTGTAAACAATCGTTTTCGTCAGCCTGTCATCTACGTCGAGCCTGTCAAAAAACCGTACCATGGATTTAGCAACGGCAGGGTCGCTCATGGAATCGAAGCCGGTATCGGGACCTGCGGTCTTGAAAAACCGCGTGTTGTTGTTCCTGATAACCCCGTAGTGAAACTGCTGCGTCCAGTTCGTTTCCCAGTCCATGACTGCGCCCTCGTACAGGACAGCCGATTTGTACTTCGCAATTTCGGACGGCGCAAGCGCCTGTCCGCCATACACCCTGTTGAATATTGCCTTGATTTCGGATTGAGTATAATCTTCGGAATAAAACTCTTCAAATCCATGATCGGACAGCCTGCAGCCGGCTTTTGCAAAAAAATCGTGGCGTTTGCGCAGCGCCGCAATCATATCGTCAAAATCAGTTATGGATACGCCCGACACTTCGGAGAGTTTCTCGACGTATGTCCTGAAATTTGCCGGAACTTCCACAGCCATAGCCTTGTCCGGACGCCATGTCGGCAGTACCTTTATCGGGAAACCTTCATTCTTCAGTGAAATATGGTATTCGAGAGAATCAACAGGATCGTCGGTAGTGCAAACCACTTCGACCTTAAAGCGTTCCATCAGCCTGCGCGCCGAAAATTCCGGAGTACGCAGCTTTGCGGAACATTCGTCGTAGATTTCCCTTGCCGTTTCCGGTTTCAGAAGCCTGTCGATTCCGAATGTCGCCTTGAGTTCGAGGTGCGTCCAGTGATATAGCGGATTACGCATCGTATAAGGTACCGTTTCCGCCCACTTTTCGAACTTTTCCCAATAACTCGCGTCTTTTCCGGTAACATATTTTTCGCTGATTCCGTTTGCACGCATGGCGCGCCATTTGTAGTGATCTTCGGCGAGCCACAGTTCGCCAAGATTGTCGAACCTGTAATCTTCCGCAATAAGTCTGGGATCCAGATGACAGTGATAATCGATTACGGGCAAATGTTTTGCATGTTCATGATATAATTTTTGAGCCGTTTCCGTCTGCAAAACAAAATTATCGTCTAAAAACTGTTTCATTGGAATAATGTTTTTGCTATTCCCAGTTCCAGTCCTCTCAGTTCGGCAAGTCCTCTCAGGCGTCCGATGCACGAATATCCCGGGTTGGTTTTTTTATGCAGATCGTCAATCATTTGATGCCCGTGATCGGGTCGAAGCGGAATGGAAACATTGCGCTGCTGCTGGATTTCGAGAAATCCCTTCATCACCCCGTACATGTCGACGTCGCCTTCCAAATGATTTGCTTCGTGGAAATTACCATCAGCGTCTCTTTGAGTCGAGCGCAGATGGACAAAATACACGCGATCGCCGAGACGCCTGATCATGCCGGGGAGATCGTTGTCTGCCCTCACGCCGAAAGAGCCTGTGCAGAAACAAAGTCCGTTCGATTTACTGGGCACGGCTTCAACAAGTTTCAGGAAATCCTGCTCGGTGCTGAGAATGCGCGGCAAGCCGAGAATGGGATACGGAGGATCGTCGGGATGAATTGCCAGAACAGCCCCCGCCTCTTCGGCAACAGGCGCGATTTCGGACACAAACTCTATCAGGTTTTTCCTCAGCCTGTCGGCGTCGATGTTTTTGTATCTGTCAAGCTGGGCTTGAAATTCTTCGAGAGTAAAACTTTCCTCGGCTCCCGGCAATCCAGCTATCATATTGCGAACCAGAAGATTTTTGTCTTCCTCGCTCATCTTTTCGCAGCGCGCTTTTGCCTTTGCGATGTCTTCGGCGGAATAGTCTTTTTCGGCTCCGGGACGTTTAAGTATAAACAGTTCGAAAGCCATGAAAGCGGCGCGTTCGAAGCGCAGAGCCTTTGATCCGTCGGGCATTGTGTACGCCAAATCGGTTCGCGTCCAGTCCAGTACGGGCATGAAATTGTATGTGATAACAGTTATGCCGCATTTTGCAAGATTGCGGATGCTTTCCCTGTAGTTTTCGATATACTGTTTATAGTCGCCTTCCTGTGTTTTTATGTATTCATGCACCGGAATGCTCTCAACGACCGACCATTTGAGACCATTATCCTCAATCAGTTTTTTTCGTTTCATGATTTCGTCCACAGTCCAGATTTCGCCGTTTTTGATATGGTGCAGGGCGTTTACTATTCCGCTTGCCCCTGCCTGCCTGATGTCCGACAATGATACCGGATCGTTTGGTCCGTACCACCGCCAGGTTTTTTCACTTAATATCATAATTTTATTTCTTTAATAATTATATTGAAAATGAATCGAATCCTCCGTCAATGACAAGTATGATTCCCGAGACGAATTTCGATGCCTCGCTTATCAGATAGTGCAACGAGCCTAACAGTTCGTCGGATTCTCCGAAACGATTGTATGGCGTATGTGCAAGTATTGTTTTTGCCCGCTCGGTGTACGAGCCGTCGGGATTTGTCAGCAGTGTTCTGTTCTGTTCGGTGATGAAAAAACCGGGAGCCAGGGCATTTACACGAAATTTCTCGCCGAATTTAAGCGCGAGTTCGCCTGCCATATACTTCGTGAAATTGGCGACCGCAGCCTTGGCAGCTCCGTAACCTGCAACGCGCGTCAATGGGCGCAAAGCGGATTCGGAAGCGATGTTGATAATGTTTCCCGCGCCGTTTTCGACCATTGCCTTGGCGAAAACCATTGTCGGCAAAACGGTTCCGAACAGGTTCAGATCGACCACTTTCCTGAAAGCCTCGATTTCAAGATCGAATACTGTTTTATCAGGAGCGATAGTTGCGCCGGGCATGTTCCCGCCTGCCGTATTTACGAGCACGTCGATCTTGCCGTATTCCTTAATAATATCGTCCCTGTTGCGTTCCAGTATTTCCTTATCCAGAACATTTGTACTCAGAAACAGAGCTTCTCCTCCGTTCGACCTGATTTCGCCGGCGAGCGCCCTGCCCTTTTCTTCCGCCATATCGAGAATGACAATTTTTGCTCCCTGCTTTGCTAAATAGCGCGACATTTCGGAACCTAAAACGCCGCAGCCGCCTGTAATTAATACTACTTTACCCTTAATACAAAATAAATTTTCGTTCATGACCTGTTATTAATTTATATTTTTACTTGTTTATATATCATCGTGTTAACACATCTGTTTTTATAATAAATCTTCTGTTTTTGCCTTATTAAGACGCGTCAAAGGTATAAAATATAATCAAATCAGGATGTATTTGACTTCATCGGCATTTCCCGCATAAATGCAGGAATTGTTGCTTAACCCGGTCTATTTTTCGCATACTGACATGCAATATCTTGGATATTTGTTCATTGCTTAGCTTAATTTCATCTACTTTTGGCTCTATAAGTCCTTACAGAGTTGCGGAGGAGAGATGTACGCTGGCTGCACTTGTTCGGGCATATCTATATTGTATGTGTCAACCTGCAATGCACAAAATTGTGATATAGAAACGATTGTATTTATACTGTCATTTCTCTCAAATTCCACGCCTGCTTTTTCAAAAAGTACGCCGCCTTTTACTCAAACTCCCGCCTGCTTTTTGAAAAAGCTGGCGGGAGTTTTGAAGAAGGGATTTTGTATACGACTTGTGAAGTAGAGATAAAATTGTATAATTCCCCCCTGATTCCCTCAAATTCTTATGTTATAAAACATATTTTTGTTAACATAAATTAGATTAAACGTAAAACTTTGCTTATCGCAAATGCTGTTTTAATCTACAATATATGCTATTTAACATATATTTTTATGTTAAAAAACATGAAAAATGTAAATACTGCTATTTCTTGCCTTACCTTTGCAAAAGGAAATAATTTATATATAGAGTTGAAACGGGTGTCAATAGATTAATATTGGCACCTTTTTTTATTTATTTTTTATTGAAAAGCATATCGGCATCTACCGTCTGCTCATGCTCGTGATTGGATTTTACTTCCAGTACAGTTTCGTCGTTGGAAAACACCAGAAACAAAACACGTTCCGCCTGTCTTTTATTCAAATAACTTCCCGTGTCCCATTTCCCGTTACGGTTTATATCCTCAATCACGCGTACACAGTAATTTCCGGCGCTAAGATACTGGAAAACTATTTCGCCGTTGCCACCTGCAAGCTTTTCCTGAAGAACCTTTTTCTCCTTGTCCTTCATTATCTGGAAGATATATTGCTTATCCGAATTAATGATTTTAAAGATAAGTTTGCCGAATTTTTCAGGGTCTGCGGTTTCAAAAGTCTTGGTGATGCTGTCATTAGTTATACTGTATATATCCACAAAAGCCTCGGGGATAAGCGCTATCTCGTATTTCGAAGCAACTTCCCATTTTGTCGACAGCCGGTATTTCGACAAACGAACCGAATCCTGCGTAAGCGATGTGATTTTTACCGGTATCTTTTCCTTGCCGGTATCATCGAATTTCGACAGTTTTATTTTGGAAGTATCGACCCGGAGAAGAGGCGTTTTGAAAACAAAAGCCATGTCGTTTTCCACTATGCCTGTTGCATTGGCCTGAATATCGGGCGTTATTGGAATTATTTCCTCTTCGTCCGCATCCTCATCGTCCTTGTTTTTGCGTTTGGGTTTTGGCTTGGAATAGGGTAATTTAAATTTCACCGTATCGGGCGAAAGATTGTTTAAAGTATCGGTTTTCAGGTATATCAGTTCGCCGGTAAGAGTATCCCTGACTTCCCGCGAAGTAATCCAGAAACTGATGCTGTCTCTCCGGGCGCTTGCTTCCTCGATGATACGCGAGGGAGCGATATTGTCTATTGTGAAACTTTTAATCACGGCATTGATTTCGTTGAAGCACAGGCGTATCAAACGCTCTTCGGGACGTTTGCTTTCCATCAGGGCCTGTCGCTTGACGTTTTCGGTGAACATGTTGAATATCGGAAGAGTATAGAAGGAGATGGAATCATCTTCGGAAAAAGGTTCCGGCTGAATCAGCGAATCGGAAAAAGCGATTTGCTCAATGCCTGCATCATAGCGCATATTCGAATTTTTATCGGTGATGGAGACGATTTTGTATTTTCTGTTTTTCAAGCCTTTAATTATGAAAACGCCTTCCTTGTTGGTTATGGAAAGCGCCGAGGGATTGCTCTTGAAAACTATTGAATCGCTATCCTCCTCATACAAAAAAACATGCGCCGCATTTACCGGATCCAGAGTAAGCGCGTCCACTACATGCCCGATATAAATCATTGTATCCAGAATGTCTCCCGTCGAAAAAATGAAATTGAGATAACTCGCAGGATTGCCTTCATTTACATCAACCACGCTCGCCCCGAAATCAATATAGTATGTAATGCTGTCGGCTATGGACGGAAAGGAAACGACTATGCTTTTTCCCTTTATTTTCAATACCGGCCTTTTCGAGGGTAATGGAGGCGATATTACGAAATTTTTACTCTGATCTTTAAGTTGAACATATTCGTTGAAGGTGAAGGACAACTCTTTGCCCTTGAATCCTGTTGTCCGTTGCGGAGGATTCATTTTCAAAAGTACGGGAGCGATTGTATCTTTCGGACCGCCTGTGGGAGCAATGGATGAATTGGCGCAAGCCGAAATGATTGATGCAAACAGAATATACAAGCCTATTGCAGCGAGCAAATAAACAATACACTTGTTATCTTTCGACAGTTTCAACAATTTACCAGGCCGTTTTAATATCGAAAACTCCCAACATATTTGATTCAAAATCAAACATGCCGGGTTTTATTTGTTTTCAATTAATTGTCTTTATTTTTTGGGACCTTTGTGAACGCTGACCAGTTCCACATCGAAAATCAAAGTCTTGCCTGCAAGCTGTCCCGAATTTCCGTATGCCAGATCGGAGGGAATATAAAATACATATTTAGCGCCTTCCTTCATCAGCGGAAGTCCCTCTTTCCATCCCGGTATCAATTGTGCCAGGGGGATTTTAACAGGCTTGTCATCTCTTGATGCATCAAAAACTGTTCCATCAACCAAAGTGCCGGTATATTTGAAGTTTACGGTATCCGAAAGTTCAGGAGAGATTCCCTTGCCTTCGTTTATTACCTTGTACTGCAATCCGCTCGGGAGAACCGTGATACTGTCGTTTTTCCTGTTTTTTTCAAGAAAAGCATCGCCTTCTTTTTTGGCTTCTTCCATTTCCTCCTTCATTTTTTTCATAAAAAACTGATTGATCGTTTCCGAAGCCCACTGTTTGGTATAGGCTTTAACGGAATCGTTGTCCTGCAATACCGCCTTGAATCCTGCAAGCAGGTAATCGTTGTCTATTTCTCCCAGCTGCGGCGAACCCTGAATATGCTCAAGCGTGGAATAGGCTTCAAAAACCCCTATTGCATAACTCACAGAATCCAATGGTTTTGTCGATGGAGAAAGTTTAACGTTTTTATCACTGCATGAAGGCAATAATAACACTAAAGAAAATAAATAAATAAGATGTTTCATAAAACTATATAAATTAAAATATTACAATTAAAATCGCGCAAAGATACATATTTTTATCAATAATGTTAACTGATTTTAAATTTTTTATTGTCCATGTATTTATAAACCTTTTTAATCAGTTAATTATTAGCTGTCTCCGGCATTTCGCAAACGATCCTGAAACCTATGCTGCGAACGTCCGAATACCACCAGATACTTTTAGGCTGTTGAGGATCGGTCTTCAACCATGCATCATGTCTGGAAAAATCGCGGGCAGCACAGCGCACTTCCGATGCGTCAGAGGCATAGCTTCCGCCACGCACAACCCATTCGTCGCCTTCGGTAAACAAAGGATCGGAAACATTGTCTCCAAGTTTGCTATAGGATTGAGGATCATATTTGTCCGCACAATATTCCATCACATTGCCCAGCATGTTTTTCAATCCGAAAGGATTGGCTTTGACATAATCGGGAGTTTGCGTCCGGCTCCTGCTGTTGTTATTATATACAACATACTGCGAAATATTTTCGGTATCGGCGTCAAAAAATTTCCTCCAGAAACCTTCGTTTGAAAAACTTTTGGGGCTTCCTTCGAAGAAATAGGGCGTTTCCGTGCCTCCGCGGGCGGCATATTCCCATTCGGCTTCTGTCGGAAGGCGGTATTTTTTACCCGTCGTCTGCGAGAGCCACTGGCAGAATGTCTCTGCGGCATAGTGCGTCATGGTAATTGCCGGACGTTCGCCTCCGCCCCAGCCCTGATCCGGCAATCCAAACGGAGGCGTGGGGCCCGAAATGGCGTCCACGTCCGGTCGGCTGTTGTTTGCGTACACATCTTCGGGAGGAATGCGTCCTTCGCTCATCGTTTTCGAATAAAACGACCAGTACATGTCCCATGTAACTTCCAGTTCGGACATAAAGAACGGGCTGAGAGTCACAGAGTGAACAGGCCCTTCGTCTTCCCTGCGGAAAGGCTCTCTGTCGGAACTGCCCATCCTGAACGAACCGCCGGGAACAGCAATCATTTCAAACGATATGGGCGTGCCGGGAACCTGTTCGGTATAATTCTTAAATTCGGTAACTGCAGTAGCCGTCTTATAGTACAGGCTTGTATCCCTGTCCAGTACATCCTGTACGAAGGTCAGTTTGGCATGTTTATAATTCGGATTGTGGTGTCCGGCATCCAAATGGCAACTGATGCATTGAAGATTCAGTTTTGCCTCATTTTCTTCGTAATACAGGTGGGCTGTTACTGCATCGTCGCTTACCCCGCCGGGAAACAGATTGTAATGACATTCCTTGCATGATTCGTTGGGAATATATTTCACTGCATTTTCAAGCGCCGACAGGTTATCCCAGTCAAAATCAGCGCTGTCCTTTACTATATATCCCCAAAGGTCTTTCATTCCCAAATTCATTTTTGCCGTATAATGAGACCATGTACTGTTTTTGGGCGGCAGGTGGCAGTCAACACAGTGAACTTTTGTTCCGCTCGCGTTGTTCATGTGCTTTGACAGTTTCCAGCTGTCTTCCACATGCGGATGTACATGACACATCATGCACGATTCGTCTGTCGAAAAATAAACCGAGCTTAGATACAGCGAAACAACTGTGCCCGCACCCAATATTATACCCAGTAAAATATAAAAAGATTT
>JAIRZR010000035.1 GCA_031267155.1 Prevotellaceae bacterium
TCGCCGTGCAGTATGACAATGTCATCGGCATATCGGAAATAATATTTAACCTGTTCGGTTTCTTTAATATAATGGTCGAAATATGCTAAATACAGGTTTGCAAAGTACTGACTTAAATAGTTTCCAATCGGCACGCCGTCGGCAGAATCTATTATTTCATCAAGTAAGGCAAGCAAACGGATATCCTTTATTTTCCTGCGAATGATTTGCTTCAAAATGTCGTGGTCAATGGAAGGATAGAATTTGCGAATGTCCAGCTTTAAACAGTAAGCGGTTCCTTCCACATCTTTGAGCGCCTTTTTGACTTTCCCTGCTGTGGCGTGTATGCCTCTGTATTTTATGCAGCTGTAAGTATCGGCAGTGAATATTGACAGCCATACCGGCTCCAGAATGTTCATTACGGCGTGATGTACTATCCTGTCCGGATAATATGGCAGCCGGAAAATTTCCCGCTCCTTGGGTTCGTATATGGTAAATGTAGTATATTTTGATGTCCGGAAGGACCCGGCTTTCAGTGTCTCATGCAGTTTAAGCAGGTTGTATCCAAGAAAAAATCCCCGCACTGCCTTTCGGTTAGCAATGCAGGGATCAGTTCATGCTTCTGATACGACAGAAGCCTTGATACAGCTGAGAATACAGCTAAGATACTTCTCTCAATTGCCCCATTCTACATTTACAATGTCGATCCGCCCCGGCTTATCATACCTTTGAGACGCGCGCTCTGTTTTAGAGTATGCTGAAGACAGGAAATACACAAAACGGGACTGGTCGCTTGATCCGTCGGAAAAATACACCTTATAAGTAATTTTCAAGCTGCGGGAACACGCTGCCCGTGTAAATACTGGACGCCACCAGTCTCCATCCTGTTGCCGGCTGTACGAATATTTACAGTCATCAGCATTTGCAGATGTACTGGAAGAAGAGCCGCCGGAAGAGTTCCTGGAATAATCGGAACTGGAAGAGCTATAAGTGGAATATCCGGGAAAACAACTGACAGCACATGAAATAAACATCACCAAAACGAAAATTGACAGTATGTTTTTGCTCATTTTTTTCATGACACTTCGTACAGAAAACCGTTTCATATTCTTTGCTTAACATCTGCTCCCTGTTCAGACACTGAAAAATTTCTCCTACTCGTCAGGCTTTTCGGATTCGCCCCGTTTTTGAAATGGTCTCCGGACTCCATTGCGCCTCTGCTACTGAAGCTGACGCTCTGCTTGAAACTGTTTAAATACTTTTTCATAATCATTTATTTAAAAACACTATTCATTTGCTGAATTTATAATATGCACCTATAGACCAGCCCCAGTTGAACATGTCGGAGTTTCCCACACTGGTACCCCAGCATCCGCCGTCAATACTGATGCCTATTCTTTTGTAAACATCAAAATTCAGGGTTGCAGAAAGATTTATTGCTTCCTCGTATGCCCCGATTTCCGAAAACCATCTGTTACCGACAAGTACGTGCAAATGAAGATTCGTTTTATAGGTATTTGCAAAACCGATTCCTGCACCTGCCGCCCATTTGGTTTTATCTGTTCCTATACTGCAGAGAAAACTTAATCCGTTGGGAGCTATATAATATGACGCTTTTGCTCCCATAGTTCCGTATATGGAGCCGGTTCCCGCGCCTATCAGGAAAAATGATGCATAATCCCGTCTCCTTTCGACTATTTCCTTTTTCTTTTTTTCCGCACCCATGTTTGTTCTAAGCGCTCCCTGAACCTGGTAAACATTACTGCGATATTCCCGCATGTTTTCATCAATATATGTACGCAGTTCAGTTGCACCGTCCCGATAGTCCTGCTTAGTCGCAATTCTCATTACAATATCTAAATACTCTATCGCCAAATCGTAGAATATGGGTGATCTGATTGTGTATATATTTTGAGCAAACGGTCTGGGATTCTCTACCCATTCAACGAGAAGGTCCTTGTCCGAAACATATTTTGCAAATTCCCGTATGTGGTCAACATAATACGTTTCGTCAGCTCCCAAATTCATATAAGTTTCAGCCAGCGAAAGCAATGTCATACAGGCCCAGTCTTCTTCGGATGCGGTCATATATTCCAGTGCCTCCTTGAATTTTTTAACGGCTTTCAAATTATCCTTAATCCTGTCTGAAATGTTTTTTTTGTGACGATCCTTCAACTCTTGAGCTGTTTGCACGATTTTTTTTGCCTTATCCAAGTCTTTTTGTGCATAACAGATTCCGGGACTCAGGAATACAATAAATAAGAGCAAATATAAATTTTTCATTTTTTAAATTTATAATAAGACAGTTTACTTATTACAGACGCAAATTGTTTAGCCGAAGACTCATTGGGCAAGTTTATATACTCATTACCATATTCTCTTCGGGCTTTTTCATCCCATTGACCATTTAGCATTTTTACCCCGCGTTTTTCTTCCATCTCTTTCCAGGTGTCGTAGCTCTTTTCCATTTTTTTTACATGTTCCGGTTTGGGATTTATCCCACGCCAGCTTTTTATTTCATAAATTTGATGGGTATGAAAAGATTCTTCCGCCAGTGTACTAACGATTTCCCCAACACTTGCAGTCTCAACCCATTCTTTAGCAATGTATATCTTATATCCAGTATCATCACACATCCCGCGTAAATCGGGAGCATATTTTTTTGATTTTCTGTCTATTTTTTTGTTTGGCATGGCATAATTTTTTGCAAGTGACATATTCATATCAGATTCTGGAACTATAAAAACCTGTGCAGGTCCCTTTTTCCTTCGATTCTCTTTTTCTTGTTTCCGCGCTTTATTAACTGATATATATTTTTCATATATGCTTGCAAGATCCGCATCATCCGTTTTTTGTTCCTGCGCTCCATTAGCTGATTTATATTTTGCAGACATGCCTGCATGATTCGTAGCATTTCTAAATTCTTCTGCCAGACTATTTATCGATTGTTCCTCCATATATTCTGAAATCAAAGGATCTAAATTATTTGCGAGTTGTTGTAGCTGCGTTAATAGTTGCTCATACGTGCTTTTGTCCAGAATGTTGGGTTCAAAATTACAATTTTTGAATATTTTAGATAGTATTTTTTTATCAAAAAACATATTGCCGAACATATTCGAGTTTGTTTCTGTTCCTGCAGCTTCTGCTCCTGTAGCACTTGATCTAAACCCGAACCCGCCGGAAACGTTTGCTGTTTCTATAGACCCTGGATTAAACCTGTTAAATCCACCGGAAATGTTTTGCTGCTGCTTATTATGAATATCATTGATTTTCTGTCTGCCTTGGTTGTATTCGCTATTTGCAGTCATCATTTTTTCATCATTAATCCTGATTCCCTGTGCATTTATATCGGCATATTGCTTGGCAAGACTGCCAAAATTTTCTGCAATAGTATTTGAAGCCTCGGCAAGAGCATCATTAACGTATGGGCGACCGGTTCTCGAAGTTGTTGTGCCGGTTCTGTTGGGATAGGTAACACTCCCCTGCGGCGCTCCTCCTACCGTAGGTGAATTTGGCGTTCTTGATTGTGTTTTGCCTCCGCAAGGCACAATTTTATGTTGTCTCTGTATCTGTAATTCCTGCTCTACCGCAGCCACATCGTTTTTTACTTTGTCTATTTTTTTCATTCCAAATAAAAAACATTCTTTTTGAGTTCCACGGAATAATACCTTATTCCCGTCCCGCACTTCATAGCAGTCGTCCCTTGCCTGTAATATGGAACAGACACACAATACAAATACTGCTGTCAGAAAGATGCTTTTTAATAGAAATACAAAGTTGATTAATTCGTTTCCCCTACTCATCAGGCTTTTCGGACTCGCCCCGTTTCTTGAATGGTCTCCGGTCTCCACTGCACTTTTGCCGTAACCGGCGTGCGACTGCATTTGCTTTAAATACTTTTTCATAATACACTATATTTAAAATTGTTATAAATTATTTTCCCGTATCTGCAATCACACGAAAAAAGCGTGAAACTGTTCGCTGATTGCTTATTTTCTTCTCTTGGCTCTCGTAAACCTTTTCTCCTAAATAAGCGCGGACAGTTCACGCCCGAAGACGTGAACTTTCGCTTACTTATTCTCAGGAGAAATTTACGAGATTTCGAGAAGAGAGAATAAGAGCGTTAGCTCAAATATGTTTTAATCTATTTTTCTATATCATACATTTTTTATTTTAACTTATCCATTTATTCTTCAAACGTTTTTCACTTTATTTCCCGCTCTTTTTATCTTTCAGTTCGCAGTATTTTTTGTGATTAACGACGCGCAAAAATACTCATTTTTTTCAAATCAAACGGAATGTTCAAAAAAAAAAATTACCCCTGCCCAGCGCAGTTTTCTTTTACTGAATCATTCATGCCATGCCATTTTATTTTAAAATTTTGGATGCGAAGACAAAAATTATTCCTATCTTTGCACCTGCCATTGATTAACTGAATGGCAGT
>JAIRZR010000052.1 GCA_031267155.1 Prevotellaceae bacterium
TACGGTTGAGGTAACTCATTTTGCTTTATCTTATTGTAATCTCAGATGCATCTCTCTGATTACTATTTATTATCTATTATCGGACACGAATCGTAACATGTGAATTTATAGAGGAAAGAAAAAAAAAATCTTTAAATAACATTATTTAGGAGCTGCACCCGTCTGCAATGCACAAAACTGCCCCGCATGTGGTATAATTTTCCAAATTTAATTGACTACTGCATTCACAATTTCGTCCATGGCGGCATTTAATCCGTCGGCATTTTTACCGCCGGCAGTAGCGAAATGCGCCTGTCCTCCTCCTCCGCCGCCGATATGTTTTGCCGCAGAGCGAATCAGTTTTGAAGCGTCGAATCCGCTTTTGACAAGATCGTCGCTAAGCATGAGCATTAGAGCAGGCTTATGATCTGCATCGGAACCTGCGATAAACAGGAATCTTTCCGTAAATTCCCCTCTCAACTGAAACGCCAGATCTTTCATAACGTCGGGAGAATAATACGTTCCCCTGAAAACAAGAACATTAATTCCGTTAATCTCCTGCACCTGCTGTGCCAGTTCCTTTTTAATCTGCACAAGTTTTTCTTTCTTAAACTCTTCGACGAGTTTTTTCAGTTCCTGATTTTCGTCAAAGAACTTTTTCAGAGCCTGTATCAGGTTGGGGGCATTGTTGAACATTTCATAAACGCTGTGCAGCAAATCCTGCTGTACGTACAGGAATTTCTCGCATCGTTCGGCGGTAACGGCTTCGATGCGGCGTATTCCGGCGGCGATGGAACTTTCGCTGACGATCCTGAAAGTACCGATACATCCTGTTTGACTGACATGTGTGCCTCCGCAAAGCTCGATCGAATCGCCGAACTGTATAACCCTCACCGAATCGCCGTACTTTTCGCCAAATAAAGCCATTGCGCCCATAGACCTTGCCTCGTCGACAGGGACGTCCCTGTATTCGTCCAGCGGGATATTGTCTCTTATTGCTTTCGTAACGAGACACTCGACCTGCCGAAGTTCATCGCCGGTAAGCTTTTGGAAATGGGAGAAATCAAACCGCAGAACATCGGAGGAAACAAAGGAACCCTTTTGCTCGACATGCGTTCCCAGAACCGTCCTTAGAGCATGATGAAGCAGGTGAGTGGCAGAGTGATTACATTCCGTAGCCGTCCGTTTTTCGGCATTTACCTTTGCGGTAAATACTCCGGACAAATCAGCGGGCAACTGTTTTGCAAGATGTACCGAAAGACTGTTCTCTTTCTTTGTGTCAAAGATTTCTATCTTTTCCGGGCGGGATTCCAGCAATCCGCTGTCGCCCACCTGTCCTCCCATTTCGGCATAGAAAGGAGTTTTGCTGAGCACAATCTGGTAGAAATCCCTGTCTTTCTGCTTTACCTTTCGATATCTGAGTATTTCGGTTTCGGTGGACACACAGTCGTATCCCGTAAATTCCGGTTCTCCCTCTTTAAGCACAATCCAGTCGTCGACTTCCATAGCCGAAGCATTGCGGGCGCGATCTTTCTGCTTTTTCATTTCCGAATCGAAGCCGTCCCTGTCTGCCTGCAAGCCCTGTTCTCTAAGAATCAGTTCGGTAAGGTCGAACGGGAATCCGTAGGTATCGTACAGCGTAAATATATCCGTCCCGTCTATTTGCTTTTTATTCTGTCTGATGCTTTCGCGGATCAGCTTTTCGAGCATGCTGATTCCGATTTCAAGCGTGCGCAGGAACGACAGTTCTTCTTCGTGTATAACCTTCTCTATCAATTGCTGCTGTCTGATCAGTTCGGGGAATGTCTCGCCCATTTCATCGACCAGAGTCTTCACCAGCTCGCAGATAAACGGCTTGTCGAAACCGAGAAAAGTGTATCCGTAGCGCACAGCCCTGCGCAATATCCGCCTGATGACATATCCCGCCTTTACATTGGACGGCAACTGACCGTCGGCAATGGAAAAACTGATGGCTCTCAGATGGTCGGCAATCACCCGCATTGCAATGTCCGAATCCCTGTTCTCGCCGTATTTTCTGTCCGACAGTTCGGATATCTTCCCGATTATCGGCTGAAAAACATCGGTATCGTAATTGCTTGTTTTTCCCTGCAATGCCATGCAGAGGCGCTCGAATCCCATTCCGGTATCGACATGCTTTGCGGGAAGCGGCTCGAGAACGCCGTCGGCTTTGCGGTTGAACTGCATGAATACCAGATTCCATACTTCGATAACCAGTGGATTGTCGGTGTTTATCAGCGAGGCGCCCGGGATTTCGGAACGCTCGGCATCGGATCTTAAATCTATGTGTATCTCGCTGCATGGACCGCATGGACCGGTATCGCCCATTTCCCAGAAGTTATCTTTCCTGTTTCCCAACAGTATTCTGTCTTCGGGAAGATACTGTTTCCACAGGTCGAAGGCTTCCGTATCCTTTCCGGTGCCGTCCTTTTCGGATCCTTCGAAAACCGTGGCATACAGCCTGTCCGCAGGAATGCCGTACACTGTGTGGAGCAGTTCCCATGCCCAGTCTATCGCTTCTTTCTTAAAATAGTCGCCAAACGACCAGTTTCCAAGCATTTCGAACATGGTGTGATGATATGTATCGTGCCCAACTTCTTCGAGATCGTTATGCTTTCCCGAAACCCTGAGGCATTTCTGCGTGTCGGCGATTCTGTCTGTTTTTACGGTTTCGTTCCCCAGGAAAATATCCTTGAACTGGTTCATTCCTGCATTGGTAAACATCAGTGTAGGATCGTTTTTCACAATCATGGGAGCGGAAGGAACTACGATGTGTCCCTTGCTTTTAAAAAAGTCCAGAAAGCCTGTTCTTATTTCTTTCGACGTCATAATCTTATTTTTTAAAAATAATCGGCAAAATTACTCATTTTATTTTAAATTCGGGATTTATACCTACCTTTGCCCCTGTTTTTAAAAAAATAAATACAATGGGAGAATTATATTTACATAACACTCTTTCAAGGAAAAAAGAGGAGTTTGTTCCTTTAAATCCGCCGAACGCGGGCCTGTATGTTTGCGGTCCTACCGTTTACGGCGACCCGCATTTGGGACATGCGCGTTCGGCAATTACCTTCGATTTACTGTTCCGGCATCTTAAGTTTTTGGGATACAGGGTTCGCTATGTGCGCAATATCACGGATGTGGGACATCTTGAGAACGACGCCGACAGTGGCGAAGACAAACTGCTGAAAAAAGCCCGCCTGGAACAGCTCGAGCCAATGGAAGTTGCAAAATATTATACCGACCGTTACCACGATATGATGGACGCCCTGAATGTGTGCCGTCCGAGCATTGAACCCAACGCTTCGGGACATATAATGGAACAGATTGATATGGTCAGGCAAATTCTTGAGGCGGGATTTGCATACACTGTAAACGGTTCCGTCTATTTTGACGTTGTAAAGTACAATAAGCAGTATCATTACGGACAGCTTTCGGGACGGGTGATCGAAGACCTTATCTCTGCATCAAGAGACAATCTCGAAGGACAGGACGAAAAACGGAACAGCGTGGATTTTGCCCTGTGGAAAAAGGCGCAGCCCGAACATATCATGCGCTGGAAGTCGCCCTGGAGCGAGGGCTTCCCGGGCTGGCATCTCGAATGTTCGGCAATGGGGCGCAAATATCTCGGAGAGAAATTCGATATACACGGCGGAGGAATGGATCTGCTTTTTCCGCATCACGAATCGGAAATCGCACAGTCGCAAATCGCAAACGGCGATACGCCATGCAAGTACTGGATGCACAACAATATGATTACCATCAACGGCAAGAAAATGGGAAAGTCTCTGGGCAATTCCATCATGCTCAGGGATTTTTTTTCCGGCACGCATGAATTGCTGGAACAGGCGTACTCGCCGATGGCGATACGGTTTTTCATCCTTCAAGCCCACTACAGAAGCACTTTGGATTTCTCGAATGCCGCTCTGCAGGCTGCCGAAAAGGGATTGAGCCGCCTGCTGAAAGCCCTCGATACTCTGGATACTCTTAAACCGTCGGATGTTTCGAGCTTTGACGTCAATTCATTGAAGAAAGACTGTTTTGCAGCTCTTAACGATGACCTGAACAGTCCCGTAGCCATTTCTGTCCTCTTTGACGGAGTGCATGCAATCAATTCGGTAAGCGAAGGAAAAGAAACTCTCGCCAAAGAAGATATCGAATTGCTAAAGGAGTTCTATTCCACTGTGATATTCGATATCCTGGGACTGAAAAAAGAAGAGAAGGGAAATACCGGACTGACGGATTACCTCATTAAATTTGTCCTCGACCTCCGACAAAAGGCAAAGGAAAATAAAGACTTCGCCACATCGGATAAAATCAGGGACGAATTGAAAAACCTGGGAATAACGGTCAAGGATACAAAGGACGGAACAGTTTGGGAAATATCCTGATCGTTGTGGAACTGCTGTCGCAACCCCCAATAGCTTCGCTTCATTGGGGGTTAATCATGCGCGGGATGGTTTTGCTATATGACATGGGCGAACACAGGTTCGCCCCTACGTTGTGATTATTGACAACGGTAATCACGGCAACGACAATGCAGGGGCGAACCTGTGTGTTCGCCCTTATTCCTTGCGGTCGTATTCGCTCTATTCACCACATCCGGATTAGGGCAACCACAAGGGTCGCCCCCTACACCAATCGTCGAAATGATTGCCGTTACCAACAATGACGCCTGTTATATATACAGTGCGCGGGGCAGTTTTGTGCATTGCGGACAAACTCCGTAAGGAGTTTAAGATGGATAACCCCGAACAAGCCGCAAGCGCAGTTCGGGGTAAAGCTCCTCTCCGTCACAACTCCGTAAGGAGTTGAACTACTTCGTAGTTCTGGAGTGCGATAGCTTACCCCGGGCTGCGCTTCGCTTGCCCGGGGTTATTGACATCAGACGCCTGCGGCGTCAAAAGACACGAAGCATCTCTACATTTTTACCTCACAATTTTAACCCGCGCACTGTATAACAGGAAAAATGCGAAAAAGGCATTGAGTTTCCTTGAGTGCACAAATAATTATTTAAAAAAAATACTGCTTAAATCCGAAGGCAAAACAGTTTACTGTTCCTCAGATATTATTGAATCCTGTTTTGGCAGGCACAAAGAGATGATAAAGAACAATAAATCGGTTGATATAAGCGATTTATGTCTGTGCATAGCTGCTATAATGGGTAATAATGATTTGAATGATACTGAAGAAGCAATGGAAAGTAATAAAATCAGGAATATAAAAGAATGGCGCAGGGAAAAGATTCCGACAACCCTGTTCGCTCAAAAAAGGAATTTAATGAAAAAA
>JAIRZR010000261.1 GCA_031267155.1 Prevotellaceae bacterium
AAAGTTGAATAGCGTTAATTAATTGTCCGCAGGACATCCATATCAATAGAAAACCGTTTATTTCCCGTCACAAGCCTTTTAAGGCTTGCACGTGATAGCAGGTGGTGAAATTGTTTACCGTACTCTCATCTGAATTACAAAATGTCCCGATATTCAACCCCTAACGGGGTTGTGGTGTGTGTATTATCTTATTTCTATTGATATTGATGCCCTACGGGCAATTGGACATGGCAATTAAATTTATGAATATAGTAAAGCAATCCAGAAAAGCCTATTAATGTGCTACTTACAAAAGCGTCGTTATAAATGTTCGTTTCGTGCCTGAACTATAAGCGAAATGACGTTTTCGATGAACATCATCAAACTTTTGTACAACAGTAAAGTTTTGTCCACTACGCCGAGCGGCGGAAATTGTACGAAGCTCTGAAAGAGCGATATCATTAGCACAGGGCAACACCCTGTGTAGAAAATTCTCATCCGGCAGCAAGCCCCAACGGGGCGGAATCAGGTTTGTTTCATTTGATCGCGCTTACAGGGCTTAATGAGATTGTGCTTACTGTTCGCAGGGCGCTGCCCTGCGCTATTGATTACCCTCTTTCAGAGCTTCTTACATCTTCCGAATACGACTTGGATAAAACCCGTAGTGTTTTTTATCCTTTTATGAGGGTGTCCAAAAAGGTCATTTTACCCTATTTTTTAGAAAAATAACATTTGATTATAAGCGAATTACAAATGAAAAATCTCTTGAAAAGAGGCTTTTTGGACACACTCCAATACAATTGCTTTCCTTATTATCCTGTCAATTTCTTTTTTATTGTATTTTTTTTCTACTACTATTACCATTATTGTATTTTTTTAATCAATGCGGATCTTCGGAAAATACCATATAATCAAACTATAATCTCTTCAAAATCTCATTCATTGTTTCGTACCCATCTTTGCCGGCGGCAATATTTTCAGCCATTTCCTTTGTTTCTTTCAGCGCCTGTTTAAATTCTGCAATACGCTTTTCTTTTGCAGTTACCGGTTTTATTTCCACTTCGATATTTCGTGATTTCAGAAAAAAGAGTAAATCATCCATTGTCTTTTTTCCTATATCGTTTTTTATTATCAATTCCATCATCTCAAAACATTTAAAATTGCAGTACAAAAGTAGCAATATTTTTTATACCCATAAAGTACACGAAGTTTCACATTTTTTTTTCAATCGTCAATCAGAAATTGCTTTATGCAATTTTTACGACTTATACTGTGCGCGGGCTAAAATTGTGAGATAAAAATGTTTCGCATCTTTTGACGCCGTAGGCGTCCAATTTTGATAACCCCGTGCAAGCGAAGCGCAGCCCGGGGCACTTATACCTCTCCGACACAAGTCCGTATGGACTTGAACTGCTATGCAGTTCCTGTAGAGCGCTGCCTCTGTCCCCGAACTGCGCCTGTGACTTGTTCGGGGTTATTCATATTGGACGCCTTACGGCGTCAGCTGCAATGCATAAAACTGCCCCCGCGCGTGGTATATTATCTATTCAGAAGCTCATCATTGCCATATCCAATTGCCCGTAGGGCATCAATATCAATAGAAAACCGTTTATCTCCCGTCACAAGCCTTTTAAATTATATCTTCAAGTAATTAAGTTTGTTTCTTTTACGGCACGTTTCTATTATTTGTTCCATAATTTCTTTTATCCGTTTTTCGGATAAGCCGACGTCGGCGGCTACCTGCATAACATCTTTTATTTTCGGTTCGCCCTGAGCATTTACAGTTGTGGTATGATAACCGTTAAAACCTGTACTTGGTAAAATATCGTATGCAGGCGATAATTTCCACGCAGCATTTTTATATTGAAATGAAAAATTTTTGGCGTGGTCGTCCCGATTGGAAATAACAATATTGAAAATCATCAGGCGAAATAACGCATAGACTTCGTCCATATTCTTTGTTAAATTTAAACAGACTTTCAACAAAACAGAGTAATCAAGGCTTGGAATCCGGTAATCGGCGTGCAGCAATCCTGCAGCGCTGACAGTATGTATTTTTCCATTTTCGCTACGGTCAAAACGTTCTACACCAAAATATTTGTCCTCAAACAGTCGTGTTTCCGGCATCTCAATGCCACATTCGCGGGCAAACAAAGAATATTCGTATTCGATTTTTCCAATATCCTGCGGGTCGTTTGTTGCGCGAAATTTAATCAGCCACTGTCTGTTATCTATCGTTACAAACACTTTGGGACGTGCGCCTCCCGACGATCCTGCATATTTGTACAGCGTATCCAGACCTTCTCCTGTGTATTCGCTTGTCAATATTTTTTCAGCATCAGATGCTAATTTGTCAAGATTCACAAATTCATTCTCATTCGACGTGCTTCTATCCGGAAAATATTCCAGCGCGCCTCTACCGGCAGTTCCTGTCAATGCGAGTCGTTGAAGTACAGAGAGTTTATCAGAGACAAATCCCTTGCTGCGCAAATAGCGGTCGAGCAATAATCCTCCCCAGCCGTCAGGCAAACTGTCGTCAAATACTCCAAAATTACCTCCGAAAGGCGCTCTTGAAGCGACAAACAATCCTGCACGCAAGGGCAAATGATACGGCGACAGAGAAAATCCTGTGCGCAGAAATTCCGAATCATATTCAAAAGCGCACAAACCCTGTTCGGTTAAGGCAATGCGCCCGACTTTACTGCTGCGGTGATATACTTCTATAACATCAATTTTATCCATAAGCTTACTCCCCGTTTTTCTTTATAAGAGAGGAGATTTTTTTCCTCTCTGCCGCTTTTGGGTCTGTTTCAGTAAATCGTCTAAACTGCTATAAGTTTTTGCAGAAAACAATGTAGAAAATTCATCGTTCATTCCCAGGGCTATGCTCAACATAACCAATGCTCGAAGTGATATTTCACCCGTTCGTTCAAAACGGCGATAAGTAGGCAAAGGAATGTCTGCCCTCATTGCCAATGCTTTTTGAGTAAGCGCAGATTCAAGCCTCCGTTGTTTTACTCTCTCTGCAATACCAGTCAGTATAGCGTTTGGCGTGTTTTCTATAATTGACAATATACTGTCGTTTATGCTCATTTTATCAATGATAAGTATTGATTCTTATCACTTGCAAAAATATGAAAAAGTTTCGGATTCTATCAAATAAAAACTATATATTTCTGTGAATTAAAGTTTTCGATCATTAAACTTGTCTCTCCTGCTTCTAATGTCACATTTTTTTTTGTGAACTTTCTATTATTTTTTATTTCTGCCTTAATTTTTTCTGTATTTATTGTCCTCGTGTGCAGGATATATAAATGGGAGATTCCCGTAGGGCATCAAAAGAGTTAAAAACTAAAAGTTGAATAATGTTAATTAATTGCCCGTAGGGCATCAATATCAATAGAAAACCGTCTATCTCCCGTCACAAGCCTTTTAAGGCTTGCATGCAATGGCAAATGGCGGAATTGTTTACCGCACTCCCGGTCGAATTATAAAATATCCTTACATTCAATCCCTCATCAGATACGATACAGGATTCATTTTTACCCGCTTGCAAATTACGGGATTCCTGTCGTTCATCCTCATTGATACCGTTCGACTGCGTGTCGGATAGTTGTTTTAATATCCTCCCACTGTACCTGCACAATCATCTCCGGCATGGAATTTTCTTCAGCATCGGCGAAATATGTAATACTCCTGATAACATTAAAAAGCGTTCCATCCGTATATTTTTGCATATATAATTCCAGCATTTGATTCAGGGAAAAATGCTGCAACAGGAAATAGATATCAACAAAATCCTTTTTTGTACCTCTGTTTGTCATAGCTGCCAGTTTCATTGCCGCAATATCCTTTAAGCCAGCCAAACTGACGCCTTCCGTTTTAATACAGGATTCAAGCCATTCGTATCTGTAACTGACTATATCAACTTTTACCTGATTAATATTAAAAATCTTTATATTTTTTGTATCATACCTTATCTCAACGTCTTTATACCCGTTTTCAAACAATTCATCTGCTATCTGCAATCCGCTTGCATTGATATTCCCAAAAAAATCCAAATCTACAGACCGTCTGTGTCCCAGCTGTAAAGCCAGAGCTGTACCGCCCACCAGACGCAACCTGTCAAACAACGGCATCTTTTGCAAATGTTTCAGAAGATCCAGTGTTGATTTTTCGAGTGTATCTGTTCGTAGCATCTGAATTGATTTTCGGGCGTACGGGTTACTGTTGCAATAAATGACAGAGATTCGGGGAACATGCTTCTTATGCCGAGCGCTATTGACCTGATTTTGTCCATCCCGTAATATTGGCGTATCAATCTCCAGTCATCCCATGTGCCGTAATCCAGCACCCGTCCTACAATATATCCGGCATGTTGCTCCATGTCTAATTCTGTTAAATCCGCATCCCAAAAGAGATTTGTCGAAAAAGATAATTTACTGTTTATCATATCTTTTATTTTATTTCAAGATGCAAATGCGACTTGGGGATCTATTTTTTGACTGCGAAGCACATTACGCTTATTTACCTGTGCGGAACGTCTACTTACTCACGCGGAACGCTTACTTACTCACGCGGAACATCTACTTACTCGCACGGAACGTCTACTTACACACGCGGAACGTCTACTTACTCGCACGGAACGCTTACTTACTCGCACGGAACGCTTACTTACACACGCGGAACGTCTACTTACACACGCGGAATGTCTACTTACTCACGCGGAACGTCTACTTACTCGCACGGAACGTCTACTTACCCTCAGTTTTGTAAATCTCTCCCCGACAAAAAGCAGACATATCGGGGAGGATTTACAGAAATTTCACAATAACATACTGTTACTTTGCATTTCTCACACTGCGCAGCAGTTTGTTAAAGGTGTACTCTTTTGATTTCGCGGCATCGGTAACCTGATACAAAGATTTTCCGATATTCAGGATGTCCATCAGCTGTTTATACAAGTCATTCAGAACTTTCAGATTTTTCTGAACGGTAGCTTTCCGTTTACTGATGATATCAAACTGCAGTTGATTATCCCCGGTGATGGAAGCGACAGAGCTGTTAAACAGACGAATGACATCATCGCCAAGACCCACTGCCGTCAACTGTGTCCTGTACTTGTCCAGGAATGAATTAACAACAAGCAGATTTTGACGCACACCTTCGGAATCTCTTGAAACGATTTTCTGTCTTAACGAAGTCAGACCGAAATCCTTTGCCGACACTCCTGCCGAATCTTTCGCCAAACTAAGATAACCGCGAACTTTTGTAATCGGCTCAACCAGATTATCCATAGTCCGGTACAGCCGTTTAGTAATCTTTTTCAGTTCGTCGGTTTCGACTTTCGGCGTAAGCAATTCGTCAACCGAATCAATCTTTTCAGCAAAAATCCTCGCATAATCTTCATTGAAAATCGGAGAATAAGCCGAAAAATCACGCATATCCTTTCTCATATTCGAGAGGGCATTCCTGCAAATGACGGGTAATTCCTCATCCTTGCACTTGTAATTACGAACATTTACTACCATAATTTCAAATATTTAGTTAAACATCATATTAATTCATATTAACGGTCACAGAGTCACAAAAAAAAAAATCCGGAATTGCCTGTGCTGTTTGCGGGTATGTTTTGAAAAATAACCGATATTTTAAACTGTCTATAAGTAAGCCGATCATAATCCTACAACAGTTACAATTTTTCCATTAAACATTTTCTTTTCCATATAGATTTTGCTGTCCCATTTTGTTTTCTTACTGCGGTCGAAGATGACAAGCCAGCCTTCGTTAACGCCGTAAGCATCCATATATCGAAGAATTTGCGAGATGCCTTCGTCTCTGCTTTTTTTACCGTGCCATATTTTAATTTCAATGGGATATTTCTGTCCCTGATAAACAATGCAGATATCAAGACGTCCCTTTTCAGCTGCCATTTCACGTACAGTCTGTCCGCCGCCATTTATAACACGTTGCAGAAAAGCCATCAGTATCAAATGCGGAGCCGCTTCCCTGTAATAGAAACGGTCTATCCATATCGCGCTGTTTTCCCTCCAGAACTGCTGAAAATCACGCATCAGATAATCCACATCTATCCGTCCGTCCTTTTTCAGATAGCGGGGAATTTGATATGCCGGATTGTTTCTCAGCAAATTGTCCTGTACATTACTGTTAAGAGTTCGCACTATCACTTCGGCATAAATGGGGTTGGCAGGTTCGATTTTTTCTTCCGTAACGCGGATAAGGCCCAAATCGCGGGTATAGTAAAAATCGTCCGTCGAAGTATCAATATATTCGCCAAGAATAATGGGTTCGATAACCTTCCGCACCCGTTCCTCCTTCAATCTTTCGAGCAAACTGTCAATATGAGTATCCCGCCGCAAAATAATAGTCTGTATGGCTTTCGAAACCATTTCGGCAGTAACCGGTTTCGTATAATCCCTGTTCAACTGTTTTTCTATTACTTCACAGGCAATGGCATTAACCAGCCATGGCTGTCCCTGTGTCTGTTGCCAGATCAATTCAATTGCGTCATCTTCGAAAATTTGTCCTGTTTCGTCGGTATGCTGTTGATAAAGCCGGCGAATTTCTTCTTCTGTGAAATTTTTCAATGTCAGAGATTCTTTAACGATATTAAACGGACTTGCCGAACCAAGCGATTGACTGTCGGGACGAACCTGAGCCTTGTAATCACGGATATTGCGCATACCTACCAAGGCTATCGAATGGACAAAAGGTATTTTAGGACGTTGATTGTATCCTTCTCGCAGTTGCCTTAAAAATGATATTAATCCTCCTTCGCTTAAACAGTCGGCTTCGTCGAACATTATGACCAGGGGCCTGTCAAGAGACATGCAGAACAGTGTAAGCGACATATTTAATACACTTGTATAATCATCATAATCCGCTTCTTTTGCAAAGTCATTTTTATTTGGAATATCGGATAAAGCAAGTGTATTTTTGATTTTCATTACAATGCTTGATATAGCTTTTTCCGGATCTGTAACACCCTGCATCGCCTCCAGCGAACAGTATAAAGCATAATATTTGCCTGCAGCGTTTAATCTGTCTGTCAAGTCTTTTAAATAAGTAGTTTTTCCACTTTGACGCGCTGCATGGATAACAAAATATTGCTGACTGTCTATCAACTGTTCTACTCCCTGTAAACGGGTAGAAGCTTCTATCATATAATGGTCTGCTTTATTACAGGGACCGGCTATGTTAAAATATCTCATTTTTCTGAAATTTTTACGCAAAAGTAACAATTATTTATTACATAAACCGAATTTCATTAGAAATGCACTTTGATGTTTCGTTATCCTTCATTAATTTCTTGAAGACTGTACCATATATTGGATTTGCCATAGTCATGATCTTTTACATTTTTTATTGATTCAGTGTTTTAAGACGGGCAATTTCTGCAAGCAGAGCTTCCTCACGGGCAAGAGCAGCTTCCTCACGGGCAAGAGCCGCTTTCTTTTCGGCAAGAGCAGCTTCTTTTTCAGTAAGAGCAACTTCCTTCTGTTTAATTTTTTGCAGCTTCTCTTTTTCCACCGACTCCAGCAATTCCCGATATTGCTCCCATGCTTCGATTTCGGCGTTTATTGTCTGACGGTCTTTGGGGTTGGAAGCGCAATCCTGCAAAATATCTGTTATCCGGCGAATATTGCCGTCATCAATCAGATATTGATAGTATTTTGTCGTTACGTCATCAACAAAATCGTCCTGTATAAACACGCTCAGCAGTTTATCCAAATCTGTCGTGTAACGTTCCTGTTCTATTTTGCGGGTTTGTACCACTACGCAGTCGTTCATCATGCGTTCTATATAATGACTTTTCACATCAATGTCCGTTTCGTGGACTGCGTCGAAACAGTTTGTGCTCACCCGAACACAGGACGTCGCAATCTCCGGCAAGTCGAATCCTAAAATACAGACAGTAATTACCGGCAAATTTGCTTCCCGGTCTCCGAGTTTATCCTTTTGTTTAAACCGTTCGGAAATACTCCGGTTGAGATTGGTTAATTTCAATGCTTTTTGAACTTCTATAAACACTTCCGTGTATTCGCTGTCCCCGGTTTGGAGGGTTGCAACATAATCGAACTGGTAGAGACGCAAGGCGAGCGCCCGTGTTTTGTCCTGTTCGTCTTCCATGTATATTGCTCCCTTTAATCTCGGTTCGATAGAAACTACCGGCTTGCCTAAAAGAGTACTTACTATGAACTTTGAAGCCTCGCTATCTTTCATCAGTTTCTTGAAGGCTGTGTCATACATTGGATTTGCTATAATCATGATCTTTTACGGTTTTTTATTGATTTCGTGATTTAAGACGGGCAATTTCTGCAAGCAGAGCTTCTTTTTCGAGACGTTCGCGGGCAATAGCATCCTCCTTTTCGGCGCGTTCACGGGCAATAGCGACTTCTTTTTCGGCAAGAGCGGCAAGAGCGGCTTCTTTTTCGGCGCGTTCACGGACAATAACAGTTTTCTGCTGTTCAATTGTTTGCAGATTGTCTTTTTCCGAGGATTCCAGCAATTCCTGAAATTGCTCCCATGCTTCGATTTCGGCTTCTATCCTCGCACGTTCTTTGGCGTCAGAAGCGCAGTAATGCAGGGTATCCGTTATCCGGCGAATATTTTTGTCTTCAACCGGATAATTATAGTATTTTGTCATTTTGCTGTCGACAAAATCGTCCTGTATAAACACGCTCAGCAGTTTATCCAAATCTGTCGTGTAACGTTCCTTTTCTATTTTACGGGTCTGTACCACCACGCAGTCGTGCGTTATGCGCTCTATAAAATGACTTGTTACATCAATGTCCTCTTCATGGACTGCATCGAAATAGTTTTTGTTCACACGGACACAGGACGTCGCAATCTCGGGCAACTCGAAACCTAAAATATAAATGGCGATTATCGGCAAAACTGTTTCCATACCGTTAATCACATCCTTACGTTTATACTGTTCGGCAATATAGTTCCTGAACCGGCTGAGATTGGTTATTTGCAAGGCTTTTTGAACTTCTATCAGCACTTTCGTGTATTCATCGGGTCCGGTTTGGACGGTTGCAACAAAATCAAGCCGATACATGCGCAGGGCTACCGTCATCACTTTCGCCTGTTCGTCTTCCATGTACATTACTTCCTGTGATCTCACTTCGATGGAAACCACAGGCTTGCCTAAAAGAGTACTTACTATAAACTTTGAAGTCTCGTTATCATCCATCAGTCGCTTGAAGACTGTGTCATATATTGGATTTGCTATAATCATGACCTTTAATTTTCCCGCAAAAGTAACATTTTTTTATTATATAAACCGAATTTCATTTGAACAGCGTGTTTATAATACAGATGCTGCTCCAATCATTTGTGTATGATTTTTTTTTACAGCTTCGCTACATGACTTCAAGAGCCATAAAAACCATCATTTCAACTGACATCTCTTAAACAGAGACGATTATCGAAAATCCTCAATCAACTTTGCAGATGCAAAGATACAATTAATCCTGTATTCCCTCTGCCGCTAAACAGATGCAATGTATATAAAAAATGTTGCATAAGGAAAATAAAAAGTAGGGGCAAGGCATTCCTGTAGCGCGTGGTTAACGGCGGAGGTCGGATAATCCGCGAGATGGCTTTGGAGAACAGGTGACGGGAAGCGATTGTTTTCCGCAGGTTGCGACCTGCGGTTATAAAAATAAAGCCCTTCAGGCTATCATGCTTCAAAAAAAAAATTGAACGAATATTTTTTGAAGTAATAAAGGATTTTTGACACCTACCTTACGGAGTTGTGGAGAGATGTATGCTGTGTCAGTCTGCAATGCACAAAACTGCCCCATGCGTGTGGTATAATAATGGCATTGCGCGGGCTTGCATTCCTATTTCCCTGACATCTCACAAAATTACGTTGAGCACGTACTTATAAGCGAAACTGCCTGCATTTGCAGGTTTATCACATTTGTCCTACCTTTGCGCCTTAATTTTAATACAAAATTTGATATGCAAAGACAAAAAAGAGTATTGGCAATACACGATATTTCCTGTTTCGGCAGATGTTCTCTCACTGTAGCCCTGCCCATTATATCGGCGGCGGGTATTGAAACCACTGTTTTGCCGACAGCGGTATTATCCACTCATACAGGCGGATTTACAGGGTTTACATACCGTGACCTTACGCAGGATATTATGCCGGTTGTGAATCATTGGCACAGTCTTGGACTTGAATTTGATGCAATCTATACGGGTTTTCTGGGTTCATTCGAGCAAGTCGATATTGTTTCGGAGATTTTCGATATGCTGAAAAAGAAAGACGTACTGATTGCAGTTGACCCTGTAATGGCGGATTATGGCAAACTGTATTCGATTTTCCCTTCGAATTTTCCCGAAGGCATGCGCAAACTTTGCTGTAAGGCAGACCTTATTGTTCCAAATCTTACGGAAGCAGCATTCTTGCTTGACGAGCCTTATCATGACGGCCCTCATACCCGGGAAGAAATTAAACATATACTGTGCGCTCTTTCGGCGCTTGGTCCCAAATATGTTGTGGTTACAGGAGTAAGCTATGACGGAATACAGTTGGGATCCGCAAGTTACGATGCAAATAGCGGCGAGTTTTCGTACACAGGCGAGACGCGTATCGATCCCATGTATCACGGTACAGGCGATGTGTTTGCAAGCGCTCTGCTTGCCGCCCTGCTTGGCGGCCGTACACTGGCTCAGGCAAATGCAATAGCCGTGCGTTTTACGGTTGCAAGCATTGCACGTACCAAAGAATCCGGTATAGATAACCGTTTCGGAGTAAACTTTGAAGCCGGTCTGGCAAGTTTGAACAGTTTAATATCCGGATATTAAAACACTGTATTTCCGTATGATAAAAAAGTTCAAGGAATTATCGTTAAATATAAAGCTGTTTATAATACTTGCCATTATACTGATAACAGGGATTATTTTAAGATGGGATCATATAAAATATGAAGCATCCCGGAGTTTTAATTTTTTCAGTAACGACAGGGATACTGTAACGATAAATAAATAAAATAATTATGAGAACGGCATTAATAACCGGCGCAAGTTCGGGAATAGGCGAAGCGACAGCATACGCTTTCGCAGAAAAGGGATTCAGATTGATTCTGACAGGCAGAAGATTAGACAGGTTGAATAATACTGCGGATTTACTTAGAAAACGGTACGCTGCAGAAATCATTACTCTACAGTTTGATGTAAGAAACAGACAGGAAACTCTGGATGCCATCAATTCAATCCCCGAAGATTTCAAATCCATTGATATTTTGGTAAATAATGCGGGACTGGCAGCAGGATTGGCGCATGTTCAGGATGGCGATGTGGACGACTGGGACAGGATGATTGACACGAATATCAAGGGATTGCTTTATGTGACGCGGGCTGTTGCTCCCCTGATGATCGCAAAAGGCAGGGGACATATCGTGAATGTGGGTTCTGTTGCCGGACGCGAAGTGTATGAAAATGGAGGCGTGTACTGCGCTACAAAGTATGCGGTTGACGCATTGAGCAGATCTATGCGTATAGACATGCTGGAGAGTGGAATAAAGGTCACAAATGTCTGTCCGGGAGCTACGGAAACCGAATTTTCCACAGTCAGATTCAAAGGCGACGCTGAAAGGGCAAAAAAGGTTTATGAAGGATATAAATCGCTTACGGCAAAAGATATAGCCGAAATAATAACTTACATAGTAAACTTGCCGGAACATATCTGCATAAACGATATACTGATAATGCCGTCCGCACAGGCTAATGCAGTGAAATTTAACAAATCATAGCCGTCGCTGGATGTATGGCGTCAGTTTGCAATGCACAAAACTGCCTCGCACGTGGTATAATGCTCTGCAGGCAATTGAGATGCGGATTTTTGTCGTACGCCCAATTTATTTTTATCTGTATGTTTTCAATGCCAAAACTATGCTTACTCGGGAAAGGTTTTCGACATTGTTATCGTTAAGGACTTCCGTTTTTTTGATAGAAGCTGCCGTGATATTCAAAGACAAGCCCATTGACATATTTTTCGTAAGCATAAAATCAGCGCCGATGGATGTTGCGAAACCAAAATTTTTCTTCTTCAAATCGTATTGAGTATTGTTTAAAATCAGATCGTTTAAATAAATAAAATATCCAAGAGTAAAGTCGCAGGAGGCATAAAACTTATTATTTTTGGGAATTGAACGTATGGATATCGTCGGTCCCATAAAATGAATACGTATATCGTCCTGACGTTTGCCCTCGAATGTATTGTCGTTTATTTCGTAGGATATATAGTCGGTTTTGTTTTCTGCGCTGAAGGTAGAATAGTTAAGCCCCAATCCAATGTTTGGCGACACAAAAAATAAGGCGTCAAGTCCGAAGCGGGGACCCGATTTCAGTCGTTTTCTATATTTCAGCAGGTCTTCGGATATGTCTGCCGGTTCCGGTGCGATTATCGTTTCGAAGCCGCCGTTTATACCGAATCGCCATTGCCGGAAATCGGAATAATTAGCCTTTAGCTGTTTCCTTATTTCTTTTCTGTCGAATGAAGAAGAATCTATTTCCAAAATCTTTTTGCGGAACGTATCTTCGGGATTTATTCTATGGAGAAGTATGGAATCCCGTTTTTTCATATTAATGGAATCGTTTGTTTGTGCATTCAAGCCTGACAAACAAAGCATCAATATCATTACACAAAAAAAATGTTTCATCTTAACTTTACTGCTATATTAACTGCGAATTTCACTGCAAAATACATGCCATTCATACAAATTTCACTGTTTTTTCTATAAAAATCATTTTAGACA
>JAIRZR010000142.1 GCA_031267155.1 Prevotellaceae bacterium
TAAACGCGCATCGGGAAAATTGACGATGCTTCGGGACTTGCGATGGCTTTGGGTACAGCAGGCGTAACAGTTACTTTCGAACTTCCCGCTCCCTCAACAGCAAGCGCCGAGAATTTGGGAGACAGCGGAATATTTCAGGTATATCCCAATCCGGCAAGCGATTATATTACCGTATCCGGCGAATTTGAGCAACTGACCCTGCTGAATACTGGAGGCGTAACACTTGCGAAAGTCACGACCTGCGGTTATGAGAATAAAGCCCTTCGGGCTATCACGCCTCAAGAAAACGTTGAACGGATATTTTTTGAAGCAATAAAGTTCAATTTGATGATGAAAACGATATTTAAGGATAAAATCAAGAAGGGACTTGATAAAATTGTTCATCAAATATCCGATTCACTGAACTGGGGCTGAATATTTTTAAAGTTTTGTCTATTGAAAATCATGGAAATAGATATAAACTTCCTTCATGAGTGCATTTTTATTTTGCAGAATATTATGAAAAGGAATAATTTTGTGCCCGAATTTCGAAAATTTAACGCGGAATTTGATTATTGATTATGAGTACAAAATTTACGGTGATGTCGCCGGAAGAAGCGGCAAGTTTTATTAAAGATGGTGATAATATAGGTTTTAGCGGCTTTACAGCAGCCGGATGTCCTAAAGCCGTGCCTGTGGCAATAGCAAAACAGGCGGAGGAAAAGCACGCAGAAGGCAAACCTTTTAAAATAGGAATGTACACGGGCGCCTCGACAGGCGACAGTATTGACGGATATCTGGCAAGAGCAAATGCGATTAAATTCCGTACCCCCTACCAGTCAAGCAAAGATTTGAGACAGGCAATGAACGAAGGAACAACAGATTATTTCGACATGCACCTCTCGCATCTGGCTCAGACACTGAGATACGGATTTCTCGAAAAAATAAATTATGCAATAATCGAGGCTGCCGATATTACCGACAGCGGGGAGATTGTCCTGACTTGCGGAGTGGGTATTGCCCCGACGATATGCGAATACGCCGACAAGATCATTATAGAACTGAACAGCCGTCATCCCAAAGAAATCAGGGGAATACACGATATTTATGTTCCTCTTGACCCGCCACTGCGGAGAGAAATACCTGTTTATCACGTGAACGACAGAATCGGAACGCCGTATATCAAGGTCGATCCGTCTAAAATCCTGTGCGTGGTCAATACGAATCTCGAAAACGAAGGAGGAGCTTTTACTCCTGTCGATGAGACAACTGCGCGTATCGGAGACAATGTGGCCGATTTTCTGGTTAGAGAAATGCATCTCGGTCATATTCCAAAATCCTTTCTGCCAATCCAGTCGGGTGTGGGAAATATCGCCAATGCGGTCTTGGGTTCAATGGGAAACAATTCCGCCATCCCCGAATTTAATGTTTATACGGAAGTGATTCAGGATGCAGTGATTGACTTGATGAAAAAGGACCGCGTCAAATTTGCCAGCGGATGTTCGCTCACTGTAAGCAATCCCGCTATCAGCGAAATATACAGCGATTTGGAATTTTTCAGGAATAAAATACTGTTGCGTCCACAGGAACTGTCCAACAACCCGGAAGTAATCCGCCGTCTCGGGCTGATAACTATCAACACTGCCCTGGAAGCCGATATTTTCGGAAATATCAATTCGACACATGTCGTGGGAACGAAAATGATGAACGGAATCGGAGGCTCCGGCGATTTTACTCGGAACGCGTATCTGTCGATATTCACAACGCCTTCCGTCGCCAAGGGGACAAAAATCAGCGCGATCGTGCCTATGGTATCGCATCTCGATCATACTGAACATTCGGTGTCCGTACTGATCACCGAACATGGCGTCGCCGACTTGAGAGGAAAATCGCCAAAGCAGCGGGCGCATGTAATAATAGAAAACTGCGTGCATCCCGAATATAAACAGCTGCTGTGGGATTATCTGAAACTTGGAAAGGGACATACTCCCCACAATCTGAAAGCCTGTTTTGCATTTCATAATGCCTTCAACGAAACGGGAGACATGCACAAGGCGGATTTCAGCAAAATTTTGTAGGCCGGAACAAAATTATTGCCTGTATGCACAAGGTCTCGCTTTTGGAAGATAGGAACAGGGCGTACCCTGACGGGCAATTTCGCAATGCGCATTCTGTTCGCAGTATCCTGAAATTGTTATATCAGTCTGTAATCCACAAAACTGTCCCGCGTGTGGTCTAATTCGTCAGACGGTATCTGACGAATTAGAGTTTCATTCATGTATTCCGATAGAAACGGAGACTAATAGACTAAGTTCTACCAAATCGTCCGTTGATAACGGACGATTTGAAAACTCTCAAACTCTCAATCACTTCTTTTCTTCGGCAAAGCCCAGGATGTAGCCGTTGTTGTCCTTGAGATAAAATTCTCGAATGTTGTACCACGTAAGTTTAAGTTCAGACATCTCTATTCCCCTGTTTTTAAGCTCGTCGTAAAACGCTTCAACGCCTTCGCCTTCTATAAAAAACGAAACGCTTGCGCCGGAAATCTTCTTGTCGGCAAGCGAAACATCCTCGTGAAAACTGTCGTAACGCTGAAACATCAGCTCAACGTTTCCTTTTTTCATCATTGCATAAACATATTCTTTGCCTTCGGCAAATTGCTGTTCAACGCTGTCCTGCGATTCGGGAACGAGTATGACCAGCTCAAAACCTAATTTTTCGCGGTAAAAGTGTACGGTTTCGCGAATGTCGGCTACCGCAAAATTGGGTGTTAATTTACTTAATTCCATTTTCTTTAATATTTATTGGTTTAAAATTTCTGTCTGTACTTTCCTGCTTAATGAATTGAATATTAAATCATACGAACAGTCAAGCATTTGTTTCAGGACGTCTTCGGGAACGTTGCCACTCAAATCCATCGAACTCCAATGCGTTTTATTGAGATAGTAACCCGCAACAATTTCGGGATATTTATCGCGCAATTGTTCGCCGGATTCGGGCGTATGCTTGACGGAAATAATTGATTTTCCAGAACTGTCGTTTCCAATCAGGGCAAACATTTTCCCGTGCACGGAATA
>JAIRZR010000192.1 GCA_031267155.1 Prevotellaceae bacterium
GCTTCGCGCACGGCACGGTAGAACGACAGCGAGCTGTTGTAAATGTCGGAGCCGAGCAGCAGGTTGGTGTCCTGCGCCAGGTGGAGCAGCACGTTCAGGCGCTCGATACGCGGATTGAGCGCACGGTGCGCCGCCAGATCGGACGCATGTTCCTTCATGTCGATAAACGAGGGGATCAGTTGCGGCGCCTGCCGCATGTAGCTGTCCACTTTGTCTACCCACACTTCCATGTCGTAGGCCACACGGCCGTACTGCTGACGCTGTGCAGGCGTCAGACTGACAGCCCTGTTCTTCAGGATGTTTTCAATCACCGACAGCGCTCCGTCTATTTGAAGCAGTTCCTCGTCGGTGAAACTTACGGAAATCAAATTGTTTAATGCCATAATAAAACGAATTAAAAAATTAATACTAACACTTTCAAGACTGTAATTTTCTACATTTTCTTCCTTTTATCATTATTTATTTTCTGCTGTGCAGAATTGTATTCATTGCTTTTTGCACAGGTAATCATTCCCTTCCGGTCATGATGTCCGGCAAATTTGATATACTTCATGCTGTCTGCCAAGTTTTAAATATCCATTATCATCAGTCAAACTTGTATTCAAATATACAATCTTCACATGCTTCCGGATTTATGCCATAGATCGTTTTTGTATCTTCGTCCACAAAAATATCCTGCACGCTTTGATTTATTTTAAATACGGCAACCGGGTCTCCTTCCCATGTATACACCTCAATATGCGACGAATGTTCCGAGGGATGAAGCGCGAAGTGTCCCATGGCCATATTGGCATACAATGCATAGATATGCTTTTCTCCGCAGGCTACTCCTTCGTAATACATCACATTACTGAGAAATTCTACACCATAAGGCCCTCCCATTTTCTGCATCAAATAGAATTCGGGCGGTTTCTGCATTCCCAGGCGTTTCCTGACATGAATCCTGTGATCCTCTATCACGCCTATTTCAATGGCATCCATGAAAAGATAGCACTGCACAAAACGTTCATTCCTGCTCGACAGATAGAATTCTTCGTAGGCAGCATAATAATCGTCACCCATCGTCTTTTTCAGGTCAAACGTATTGGGAATGGAATCTATCAATTCCTTCGCATACAAATTCCACAGTTCCCTTTTGATATACCTGGCGCTTTGGCGTTTCAGCAAAAACAGGGAATCGCCGACCTGGTTTATTTCATCCATGAACCTGTCATTTTCCGTCGGCTCCAAGTCGCCGGTAAAGGTAAGGATGGCTGCCGTGTCGGTCAGCAGGAAGGCAGCAAACAGGCTTTTACCGTGATCACGGAAAGAAAAATGATTGCCCGGCGTCTGGTTGAAAGCCGTCGGCATCAAATATTCCAGCGGGCCACTCCCTTTTTTGGCAAACGAATATAAAAAATCAAATCCCGGATACCTGTATACGTAAAAGAAATTTTCCGCATTGTCGCTCCTGTCGCTGATTACTACATAATCCGTCAATTTGTAGATCTTCCCGAATTTGAATATTTCGTTTATTTTCAAAACATTCGCACTCAATTCCCTGACATCGGGAAACTCTTTTTTCATGGCTGTTTTTCTTTCACATGAAACAGCGGACAATAAAACGATTGCCAGACAAATGTATACGGCTTTCATTGTTTGTTCATTATTAGGTACTATAAAATAATCTCCTGCTAGTAGCATTTTTTAAGCAGAATACTCCCCTTATATAAAGGGGGAGTATTCTGAAATAATAGAAAAACAGAAAACATAAAATGAGTTATTGGCAATAGCTGTAACAAATGCCACCATTAAATTGATTTCCGCAAACACAAGTTAAACCAGAACCGGGTCCCCACATCCAAGCACGGCAACCCGAACACGAGCCATCACTTTCCTGCGCCAACGCTTCAATGTTTTCCAATACAATAGAAGAAAGCGATTCTTCCTGCATACTCAAACGGGTATTCAATGCAGCCACAACTGCAATAATTCCAATGATTAAAACACCTGTAATTTTCATGGTTAATTTATTTTTTTTGTTCATAATATTCAATTTTTTTTGTTTTTTACTTTGTTTTTACTGCTGTCCGAACATAACAATCCTATCTGATATATCAATTTACGATGAATACTCCCTTGTATAGACATAAGTTTTACCGGACTGCAGTGAATATCTATCCGGCAAGTATTTTTTTTCGTAAATCTTTAATCTTTCGTATCTTTGCACACCTCCTTTCTTTTTTTGGAGGGAAGCCGGGACGGAGAGTTTCATCTCTTTTGCTCAAGTTGAGGACTCTCCGCCCTTTTTCCCTGTAATCTTTTACGGTTTCATCTGCATTCTACATTAATTGTTCACTTCTCCCGTTACTGTTAACTGCAGCGGGGCATTCTCCGCATTGCCGTACACCGTGACCGTTTTCCGGAAACTTCCCGGCTCGTCCGGCTTTACTTCTACCCTTACTTCCGTCGCTGCTCCGGGCGCTACCGGCTGCCGGCTCCATGTCGGAACCGTGCAGCCGCATGTCGTCCTGATGTCCGTGATCGCAAACGGGCTTTCGCCTGTGTTCATTATTATATATGTACACGCGTAGGTTCCGTTCGTTTTCATCGTTCCGAGATTTTGCACGGGCGTTTCCACCCGGACGGTCGTTTGCGTCGCATGTGGCTCCGGTTGCGTTTTTCCGCCGATCTGTCGCCGGTACAGTTCCCAGACTTTCGGATTCAGCGCCGG
>JAIRZR010000338.1 GCA_031267155.1 Prevotellaceae bacterium
AAGAAGCTGTTCCTGAACAGGCAGTGGTTGAAGATGCTGCTCCTGAACAGGCAGTAGTAGAAGATGTTGCTCCAGAACAGGCGGTTGCAAGCGCAGAAGAAGCTGTTCCTGAACAGCCCCAAAACGAGAATGTTAATTGAATGAATTTTGAATTTTTCTTCAAACCCGTATTTTCCTCAAAAATACGGGTTTTTTCTTTGAATACGGTTTACTTTTGTGGGACGGCGAGTCCGGTTTATTCTGTTGCGTTTTTATCAATCAGCTTACAATTTATTCCACGCGCGGGGCAGTTTTGTGCATTGCAGACTGACGCCGTAAGGCGTCTCCCTCGCTCGGGATTTTGTTGGACAATGAATTGTTAATCCCTGACGAGATTTTTGATTCCGGCAATGTTATATTTTTTTTGCATTAAACCTTTTAATGGGGGGACTGACGAATTCAGAATCTTCCTGCACAGGCAAAGTAGGCTTTTTGGATATTCATATACAATAGCCGCCGTAATTATTTGAATGCGAAAGTATATCTTGATTCTTCCATTACTTCGTCTGCTACCTTAATACCACTGACAGTAACTGTGTATGTGACATTTTTTACAAGTCCCACAACTTTCCACTGCAGATTGTTGGGCAAACCGCAATCGGAATTGTCATAACTGAGACTGCCTTCGACAATGTTCAGTATCTGGCTTCCAGCGTTTACTTCAACCGTAGCATCGGAAAAATCGACTGTATTGTTACCCGATTTGGAAGACTTGTTGCTAAGCAGCGAAAAACTCATAACCGAATTGGGATCAAAGAGTTTTGCACTGTAATTACCTTCAGGATATGCAACATACTGAATTTCGGAATTACTGATGTCGGCGCCGTCGGACGTTATCAGCATCGCGGAGGACACATACTTGAAATCGCCTTTTCTTGGCGTCCCTATGACTCTCCCGAATGTGATACTTTTCAGAAACGGGTCTAATATTCGACGGCGATTATTGATATTTTCGCTGTTCAATTCGGTCATCCAGTCGTTTATATGGATTTCGGAGGAGGGCCACTTCGAACTTGCATTTCCCCAGAAACTGCGGTTTCCGGTATTACATCCCTGCGCCCCGTTTTCAGAATAACATAAATCCGATTCGCTTACTATTCCGATACCGGCATTTGCAGCGCCAATCAGAGCAGCTTCCTGCGCAAGCCTGTCGTTTCTGTTATCGTACACAACAGCAGGCAAATTGTGTGTAGCCCGCACACTGTTTATGTATGTCAACACCTTTTGCTTTTCGATTTCCGACAGGGAGCCGGGCGTACAGCTGGCTATGTCGGGCACATATTCATACAGCGGGTCGCTTGCCACAGATGGCGCTTCTTTTGTACAGGATGAAAGCAGTAAGCATAAAACAAATGCCGGAAATAATCTAAAAAATTTCATAATCTATCTTTTTATATTGTTGTTTACTAATTGATTTTCGATAAGATGACGGTTTTTCCCGTCTATAGCCTGTATAAACCTTGCAAAGATTTCACTTCGCGTGCCGAGCTGCGAAAGTTTGTTGTTGCCTGTCGATGGATTTATTCTGTTTGAAAGGAATATGAAAACGAGTTCGCGTTCGGGATCTATCCATACCATTGTTCCCGTAAATCCCGTATGTCCATAGCTTTGAAGGGATGCTTCCTTGCAAATGGGACTTTTTTTCCTGGCGTCGGGGTCTTTTTTATCGAAGCCAAGTCCCCGTCTGTTGCCCTGCATGCAATTGGTACAGGATGTAAACTGGGCTATCGTTTCCTCTGTCATATAGCGTGTTCCGCCGTAGAAGCCCCCGTTGAGGTACATTTGATACAGTTTGACCAGATCGTTTGCATTGCTGAACAGGCCGGCGTGTCCCGACACTCCGCCGCTAAGCGAAGCCGCCTGATCATGAACATAGCCCTGCAACAGCTGATTCCTGAACAGCCTGTCATCTTCCGTGGGGGGAATGTCGCCTGCCGGAATCCTTTCCAGGGGAAGGTAGCCCGTGCGGTTCATCCCGATAGGCTCATAAAACAGTGTCTGAGACAGTTTGTCTTCCGGCATATCATATACCGATTCTATCAGGCGCTGCATGTAGATAAATCCCAGGTCGCTGTAACGGTAACCGGTATTCATCAGGATACAGGTATCTATCGCGGCATATATATCTTCGCGCAATTCACTGGATCCGTACAGTTTATCTGCAATGGGACGGGTAAACTTTTCCGTCTTTTCGGGCGAAAAGAAATTCCTGTCCAGTGTGTAGCCATTTTTTAGATATCTGCCCGCGCCCGGAATCGGGATGCTGAATTCAGCCGTTTTCCTGCTGGATATTGCCGGTTTCCCGTCAGGCGTAACAAAATATTTGTAGTGAAAGGGAACCCATGAGGGCAATCCGGACTGGTGCAGCAATATATCCTTGATTTTCAAGTCTCCCTTGTTGCTGTGAGGATGCATTGGGATGTACTGCTGCAGCGAACTGTTTATGTCCACAATTTTCTCGTCGACCATACGCATTACTATGGGCAGTGTTGCAGCCACTTTCGTTACCGAAGCCACGTCGTACACATCCGAGATTTTCACTTTTGGAGACGTCCTGTCGTATGTATGGTTTCCAAACGCCTTGTAGTAGAACACTTCGCCCCGATGCGCCGCTATCACCTGACAGCCGGGGAATGCTTTCTGCCTGATTCCCGCCATCACCAGCGAATCAATGCTGTTCAGCGTTTTTTGCGATATGCCTGTTTCTTCGGGTATGATATATTTCAGGCGTATGGAATTGAATGTCTCCAGTCCATAGCCTTCATGAAATTTCTGGGCGCTTACAGGCATTTTCCCCGAAAAGGGTATTCCGCCGAATATCATTTGCGCCGTTCTGTCCTGCGCTTCACTGGAATTGTCGTGAGCCACAATCACAGAACTTGCATACAGATCAACAGGTTCGACGTACGAAAGAAAATAAGGCGAGCCAAAGTAAGCCAGGACTATTTTCCTGTCTGGCAGGACGGTTTTCAGCAAATCAAAAACCTGCTTGCTGACTCCGTACTGTTTTGAGGGACTTGTGCTTGTCGCATGATATCCGGCAACAATCACGTCGCAGCTGCTGAATTTATTCCTCATGTCAGTGATTTCCCGAGCTGTGGGAACAGCCGAAATTTCGCATTTGGCAGATATGTCCGCGTACATCGACAGCCGGTCGATAAAAGCCTTTCCCGATTCAAAGCCCCCGATAGCCAGATATCCGTACTGATGCCTGTCTATATCCCTGAGAGGCAGGATATCATTCCTGTTTTCCAGCAGGATTACGGAGTTTTCCACCAGCCGGTTTTTCAGCGCCTGCGCTTTGGGCGAATTGATGCTGTCGCGTATTCCCTTTGTTTTCAGCGGGGTAAATTTTCTCAATCCGGCACGGTATTTGACGGTCAGGATTTTCCTGCATTTCTCATCTATGACTTCCTGCACAATTTCTCCTTCCTTCACGGCTTTTTCGATTGCGAGTATATTATTCTCTATATCGTAGGGCATCAGGAGGATATCGTGTCCTGCCTTGAGAGCTTCGAGAGCTACATTCCTGTTGCCGGCATAATTCTTTACTCCATTCATATTCAGCGCATCGCTGATGACTAAACCCTGAAACGACATCTCGTCGCGCAGTGTTTTCTCTATCACGCTTTTCGAAATCGAGGCAGGGATTTCGGTACCGGTATTTTCAAGCGAACGGGCGTAAAGATGTCCAATCATGACCATGGCAATTCCATTATCTATAAGCTTTTGAAACGGTTTGAACTCAATGGAATCCAGACGTTCTTTCGAATGGTTCAGCACCGGCAGCAGCTTGTGCGAATCGGTATCCGTATCTCCATGTCCGGGAAAATGCTTTGCGCAGGCAATCACCCCGTTATCCTGCATTCCTTCCATAAGGGCAATCCCCTTTTCCGAAACTTCGGCGGGATTTTCGCCAAACGAACGGTAGTTGATGACAGGATTGCTGGAATTGTTATTGACGTCCACTACAGGAGCAAAATTGATGTGAACCCCCAGGAGTTTACACTGCCTTGCGATTTCCGCTCCGAGTTCGTATATCAGGCTGTTATCCCTGATCGATCCCAAAGCCATCTGTTGCGGGAAGGCGATAGCGCTTTTGAGCCTCATTCCGACGCCCCATTCCGCATCCATGCTTATAAGCAGGGGTATTTTCGAAACAGACTGGTATAAATTAGTCAGTTCCACCTGTTTCTCCGGCGTTCCCTGAAAGAAAATCAGTCCTCCAATATTGTAGTCCGTGATTCCTTTCTTTACGGAATTTTCATGTCTTTCGTCGAGATTGGAATATGCCGGCATCATAAAAAGCTGAGCAAGCCGGTTACGCGGACTGAGCGTAAGCATAACGGAATCAACCCATCGCTTTTCCCCGGGCGATTTGGGACTTGCTATATATTTGGTATGCCTCGCGTATCCGCCTTCGGGCGTCGAGTCAAGCTTGTGAACAGAAAAAAGCAATAGAATGCAAACAAGTAAAATCGTATTTTTATAGACAGTCATATAATACCAATAATCAAAATTATAGGCGCAAAGATAAGGATAATGTCTGTTAACTCCGGAGAATTTAACTTTATTTAATTTTCTAATATTGAATAACAAATCACAAGAGCACTGTTAATGGATTAATATATAAGCTTATATGTTTAGCTTGAAACCGCATTTTTCTTTTCGAAAAAGTTAAAAAAACAGATAATATTTGTGGCCGTCATTGCGGATGTGTAATCCTGAAAATCCTGATTCAGACAAAAAAAGAGAAGGAATAAACAAAAGTTTAATCCTTCTCTTAATGGATGATGCGTCAGCAATCCTGTTAATCCTCTAATCCTGAAAATCCTGCTTCAGACAAAAAGCGAAGTTTTTGTTTTGCCGACAGCGGGGAAACCTGTTTATGTAAAGAACCGGACAGGTTGTATGAACTCTTATCTTCAAAATACCATTTCACATTTGCAGGAGCTTGAGTAGTATATTCGTATGAATCTTTTTCTGTACGTTTCTCATACATTATATTCCAGCCCTTTCTCAGATTACAGTTATACCTATATGTATTTGTGTATGTCTCTTCATATTCCGTTCCTTCACCGTAAGTCCAAGTTTCAGTTCCAGAACCTGAAATGCTTACATCTCCGTCCACATATATCAGTTCTCCTTCCCAGTCTCCGTTCCCATGATAAAAAGAGCCCACATAAGAGTCCGATTTGTATGCGTCCAAGATTGCCTCGCCTGTCTTTACATTGGGATTGCTTACCGTTACACCATCGGGTATTTCATCTTCTTCATCAAAAAGAGGTTCAAGATATTGGGCGCCGAGGCTTGCCGGAAGATTTAATGTAAATCCTCCGTTGGTATAGGGGGCGCTTGCAAGCGTAATCAACTTGTCGTCGTTGGAATAAGTCACTGCTTCTACAAGGTCAATTTTGCTATTGTAACTTGCCCCGTTTTCGACAACAGCAGTGACAGTGTTATTTTGAATCACACCATTTCCACCCTTATCATCGTTTTCATCTTCGTCTTTGTTACAGGAGCATAAAGCTACAACCGTAAACAGGCTAACGAACGCCATCATTAAAAAATTTCTTTTCATTACATTATTTTTATTAATTTATAATTCAAAATTCTACGGAATAATAACAGTTATTATTTCCGACCATGGACCTTTCACGCCTCTTGTGTTTTCCCATCTGCCTGCGAGGGACAGCATTTTACCGCGCTGTTTTCCGGTGAAGGAAATACGTCCGGGCGTCTTTGTGAAAAACTGCGAATCGGTAAGCTGTTCCCATTCGGTAGCCGGCACGTCGAGTATTACCATTTTCACTTCGAAACCGTGTACTCCTGCCGGTTTTGCCTTGCGTCCGCTTTCCGAATCCACAGCATGTATTTCTATAACGCCGGGCGCGAGCAATTTCGTTGTCAATACGGGATAGGTGTGCGGGTCTTTCGCCGGCGACGGCTTGGGGTCATGCACCGGTAAACCCATTTGCAGACGTTCCTCGTCGGTGATCAGCGAGTTGTATTCCAGAAACTCCTTCACGTATATCCGCGTAGCCTTTTTGAGGATGTCGCGGGTTATGTTTTTTTCCAGCGTATCTGCCATTCCGCTGTTAGGATCCTGCGCCTTTGCATAGGCGTCTTCGTACGCCGTAATCATCGGCGGATCAATATGCAACCAGCTTGTGGGACTCAGGTTCCACCTGGGCGCATTAGTTCTTACCCGGGTGAAAAGGTTCTTATCCCAGGTTAAAAAATTCCCGTCATTACGCGGGATGTAGTCTTTACCCATTTTTTATAAAATTTTAATATTGTTAAACATAAAAGATAATTCATTCTGTCTGATTTCAGATATTTCAATAAACCATTCCGGGCTTCGGGAGCGTTCTCCCAGCGATTGGGAGCATTCCCCCAGAGATTGGGAGCGTTCTCCCAGCGATTGGGAGCGTTCCCCCAGCGATTGGGAGCGTTCCCCC
>JAIRZR010000271.1 GCA_031267155.1 Prevotellaceae bacterium
CGCAGAAATTGGATAAGCAAATTATGTGACCGGATTCAAGTGCAATTTGCTCAATCTGGTTAGTGGGCATCATGGTAGCTCATGAAAGGTAGCTCCCTAATGGACATTTTGGGTTTATTACCGCCGCATCAGAAGCCGGAAAGGGTCCAGTGTGCGCTATTGTGGCTACCGCAAATAAAATCAGTAAAATTATTTATATTATGGTAAAAACAAAAAGCGAATATGATGAAAAACTCATGCAGACAAATGAACCGGAATTCCTGAGAAAAAAATTAAAAAGTGTAAAAAAATATGTCGATAAAATTGAAGAGCAAATTAGAATCCATGAAAATTTAGCAAATATCCAATTGACTTGATATGAATTAATTGGAAAGGAGTTATATGAAAGGGCTTATATATCAATAGAAAACCGTTCACCTCCAGCCACAAGCCTTTTAATGGCAAATGGCGGAATTGCTTGCAAAATATCCTAACACTCAACCTGCGGTTGATTCAAACCCTAACGGGCAATGTCGTCAAGTTAAGGGCTGAAAGCCCGATAATCAACAGCACAGGGCAACGCCGGCACCGCCCTATGGAATAAATACCCGACAACCGCTAAGCCCCGAAAGGGCGTAATCAAATGAAACAAACCTGATTCCGCCCCGTTGGGGCTTGACGGTGACGGCGCATTTTCTACACAGGGCGTTGCCGGCGTTGCCCTGTGCTATTGATACCGCTCTTTCAGAGCTTCTTATGGCTTAACTTGATGACATTGGGCTTTTAGCCGACGAGGCATCGGTGAGTATTATGGTACAGCGCTGTCATATTCCAGTACAATTTCCCTGTCGTCGAAATGGTATTTAACGCCTTCTATTTCCTGATAGTTTTCGTGACCTTTTCCGGCAATCAGAACGATATCTCCCTTACCGACAATCGTCAAAGCGGTTTTTATAGCTTCTTTACGATTGACTATGCACAGTGTCTGGGAGAGTTGCGCGGTATTCAGTCCCGCTTTCATATCGTCGACAATATCTTCCGGTTTCTCGAATCGGGGATTGTCGGAAGTAAGGATCAGTTTGTCGCTGTTTTCCAGTCCTATGCGCGCCATTTCCGGACGCTTTGTCCTGTCGCGGTTTCCTCCGCATCCCACTACGGTAATCAGGTTTCCGTAATTGCTTCTGACGTCGTTTATTGCATCCAGAACGTTTTTGAGAGCGTCGGGCGTATGCGCATAATCGACTATCGCAGTGACTCCCGACGACAGGCTTATGCTTTCGAACCTCCCCGACACGGGAAGCATCCTGCTCAGTTCCGTCAAGACCTCGTTCTTTTCGGCGCCCAGAAGAATTGCGGCGGCATAAACGGAAAGCAAATTGCTGGCATTGAATCTCCCTACAAATTTCACCCATGCTTCTGTTCCGTCGATATTAAGGAGCATGCCTTCAAACGAATGTTCCAGAATCCGGCACATAAAATCGGCAGGCGAAGAAAGCGCGTATGTCTTGATGGCTGCTTTCGTATTCTGAACCATGATTTTAGCATTCCTGTCATCTACATTCACAAGAGCGAAAGCGTCTTTGTTCAGCGAATCGAAAAATCCTTTTTTTGCCTTTATATATTCGTCGAAAGTTTTGTGATAGTCCAAATGGTCGTGAGTGATGTTCGAGAAAATTCCTCCCGTGAAATTCAGCCCGGCAATTCTACCCTGCACAACGGAGTGTGAACTTGCTTCCATGAAACAGTAATCGCATCCGTATTCCACCATTTCTCTTAGAACACTGTTAATTGTGATAGCGTCGGGAGTTGTATTCGCCGTCTCTATCTTCCGGTTGTCGATGTATATTGCAATTGTCGAGAACAGACCTGTTTTGTATCCCAAATTCTTGAACAGCCGGTACAAAAGAGTTGCCGTCGTCGTCTTTCCGTTTGTGCCTGTAACCCCGACTAACTTAAGCTGTTTCGAAGGTTCACCGTAAAATACGCCTGCAATTTTGCCCAGCGCGTCTCCCGATGATTTTACCTTTATATAACAGACGTTTTCGTTCCTTATATCCGGAATTTTTTCACACACAACGGCTTTCGCTCCATTCTCAATTGCGGAATCAATAAAGTCGTGACCCTCGGCTTTTGCTCCGGAAATGGCGAAAAACATGGTATTTGCAGAAATCTTTCTTGAGTCGAAACTCAGTCCGGCAATGTCAATATCAGCATTGCCGGCTATTTCAACAACATCCGTTTTGTTTAATAAGTCTTTTAATTTCATGATTCAATTTTTTTTAACTCTCGCACCTACGGAACCTCTACAGCATTAAGTATCGAAGTAATGATATCTACAGTTGTAACATTCTCTGCTTCCGCTTCGTATGTAAGTCCGATACGGTGTCGCAAAACATCGTAGCAGACAGTCCGCACATCTTCGGGAATGACATAGCCCCTGCGCCTGATAAAAGCATACGCCTTGGACGCCACTGCCAGACTGATACTTGCACGCGGAGACGCTCCGTACGAGATGAGCGGACTTATTTTGTCCAGCTTGTATTCGTCGGGATTGCGCGTTGCAAACACGATATCGACGATATAGCGTTCGATTTTTTCGTCCATGTAAACCTCGCGTACAATTTCACGCGCACGGATAATCTGTTCGGGATTGATTACGGGCTGCGGCTGCGGCTGTCCTTCTGCGATATTCTGACGGATGATCCGTATTTCCTCCGACTTTTCGGGATAGGTAACCACAACTTTCAGCATGAAACGGTCAACCTGCGCTTCGGGAAGAGGGTATGTACCCTCCTGTTCGATGGGGTTTTGCGTAGCCATTACCAGAAACGGTTCCGGAAGCCTGTACGTGCTGTCCCCGATTGTAACCTGATGTTCCTGCATGGCTTCGAGCAGGGCGCTCTGTACTTTTGCCGGAGAACGGTTGATTTCGTCTGCCAGAACAAAATTCGCAAATATGGGTCCCTGGCGCACGGAAAAAGTTTCCGTCTTCTGGCTATAAATAAGCGTTCCTATAAGGTCGGCAGGCAAAAGATCGGGCGTAAACTGCACGCGCGCGAATTTTGCGTTAATGGTTTTCGAGAGTGTTGTTATCGCCAAAGTCTTCGCCAGTCCCGGAACTCCTTCCAAAAGTATGTGACCGTTGGAAAGCATCCCGATAAGAAGGGATTCGGAAAGATGTTTCTGACCTACAATAACTTTGCTCATTTCGAGATTTATCATCTCTACAAAGGAACTTTCCTGCTGTATCCTTTCATTCAGTTCTTTAATATTTACAGTTTCATTCATTATATTTACTTTAAAAAGTTCTATTTTGGTCGCGAAAGTAATAATTTTTCTGCAAATGCAAAACCAATCGATTATTTGGGATGGAAAATTGAGAAAAAGGAATATATATCTCATAGAAAAGTAAAATATAATTTGAGCTATATAAGCGAGAGATTTTATGAAAAACTGTTGTTCGTGTAATAAAACTGCTTATATTGCGACTATATATGAAACACGATGAATAGCATGAAAAGGAACACAGTAAATAACATGAAGTCGGTTGACGAAGATTTTCTCACGATGCTTTCCCGCTATCAGGGAATCATACACAAGGTGAATCTGATATATTTCAAGACGCCGGAAGACAGGAAGGACAATTTCCAGGAAGTTGTATGCCAGCTCTGGAAATCGTTCCCCTCGCTGAGGGACAGCAGCCGGACAGGCTCGTGGATATATGCGGTGGCTATCAACGTCTCCATCTCAAAAATCAGGAAGGACAGCAAATACGTTTTTATGGATTCGATTCCCGACATTCCATATACGGGAGATGTTGAGCGGATAGAGCGTGACATGGATTTTTCACGCCTGCTGAACGCTGTCCGCAGTTTCAACGAAACCGACAGGTCGGTCATGCTGCTCTATCTTGAAGAATATTCATACAGCGAGATTGCCGCGATAATGGGAATCAGCGTTTCGCACGTCGGAGTAAAAATCCACCGGCTGATTGGCAGATTACAAAAATATTTTAAAATATAAATATCATGGAAACAAATGATTTGAAAGAAATGTGGAAATCACAGATTGAAGGGAATATTCAGGATTATTCCAGAGAAGAGCTAAATCGCCTCATTGTTAAATCGGCAAGAAAATCAATGAAAGCCATTCAGCCAAATATCATTACCAGATTCTT
>JAIRZR010000300.1 GCA_031267155.1 Prevotellaceae bacterium
GCCCGGTATTCACGATATAGGATTTGTTTACCCTGAAAAAGATACTGTCCGGCAGTTGGCTGTTGATGGCTTTCAGAGTGGTCAGGGCAACGATTTTTTGCTCCCGGGTGTGTATGATGGAACTGTTTATCAATGGGTAAAAAGTATGGGAAAAAGCAAGAATTACCTCAGAAAAAGAACCCGTAAAGATTGTGGAACTTGATGAAATACATACTTATGTGGGTCAAAAAACTACCGATGGATATGGATTGCTGTTGACAGATATGGAAAAAGGTATCTCTCTTTTGTCTATGGGGACAGATCAACAACGACAGGAATGAAATTGTGGGATAAGAGATTTGAGAATCAGCTGTTTTACTTCTGACTGCTGGAAAAGTTACGAAAAATTTGTTCCACATGAAAAACATTTGCAAACAAAAGCCGGGACCTTTACAGTAGAAGGATATAACAGTCGAATAAGACATTGTTTAGCGAGATTCAAGATAAAAACAAAAATGTTACAGCAAAGCAGAACATATGATTGAAATATCATTAAATTTGCTTATGCTGAAACTTAAAGCAAATACTGTACCGATAGTATTTTCCCTAATTTTTGTCATATCTTTTACACATTTTGTCTGTATAGCTATATCAGGACATGACAGCATCGCGACATTTTCAATTTTCAATTAGAAAAAAATATCTAATTTTGCGCCCGCAATATTGTTATAGAAATATGAACAGAAAAAAGATTTTATCAACAATAACTCTTCTAAGCGGGATCGTGCTGTCTGTTTCGGGAAATGCGCAGAACGTACAGGATTCCATCGTCAGCAATCCTCTGGATACCATAGCTTCGTACGACATATTCGATAAACTGTCGGAACCTGCCGGAGGGCGGGTGATTCTGGGAGGAGACGATGTGAAGTCGATTATCGGCGAGATAAAAACACAGAAAAACAAGCCACTGAAAGGTTATCGCATAAGAATATTCAGGGACAGCAAGCAGGCGGCTTCCCGCAAAGCCGAAAGCATAAAGGGCGATATTGAAAAGACCTATCCCGGACTTCCTGTATATGTGAGACATGACTCGCCTACTTTCTATGTTGAAGTTGGCGACTACAGGACGCAGGAAGACGCCGAAAAGATGAGGCGGACGCTGATTTCGGCATTTCCTGAGACGCGTCTTGTATCGGTATCCATTAATTTTCCCACTTTATGAGCGACAGTATAAAACACGAATGCGGAATTGCGTTTATCCGCCTGTTGAAACCGCTTGCATACTATCAGAAGAAATACGGCACATGGATGTACGGGATTCAGCGCCTGTATCTTCTTATGGAAAAGCAGCATAACCGCGGTCAGGACGGAGCGGGAATCGCCACTCTGAAACTTAATCCCTCATACGGACGTCCGTATATCGACCGTGCGCGTTCCGATTCAAAAAGTCCGATAAGGGATGTTTTCGACGAAATCAATTACAAGATCCGGAACTCCGAAAACTTTGATTCTCCCGACAATGCGAGTGAAAATGTCAGATATGCGGGCGAATTGCTTATGGGACACTTGAGGTATGCCACACACGGCAAAACGACGATAGAAAATGTCCATCCGGTTATGCGCTTCAACAACTGGAAAGCACGCAATCTGGTGCTTGCGGGAAATTTCAACCTCACGAATGTGGACGAAATATTCAACCGTCTGGTTGACGAGGGACAGCATCCCAGAGACCTGTCGGACACCGTAACCGTGCTCGAAAAAATCGGACACTTTCTTGATACCGAATACGACAGGATGCATAATCAGTATATGGAAGACGGCATCGCGAACGGCAAGGAAATCGCGCGGCTGATCGAAGACAATCTTGATGTTGTGGGAATACTCCGAAGGGCGACAGGGCATTTCGACGGGGGATACACGATAGAAGGCATGATCGGGAACGGCGACGCCTTTATCCTGAGAGATCCCAACGGGATTCGTCCGGCATTCTATTATGCTGATGACGAGGTTATTGTTGCGACATCGGAACGTCCCGTGATTCAAACGGCATTCAAGGTGAATGTCGAGGACGTCAGGGAAATTGCGCCGGGAAATGCATTGATTATCAAAAAGGACGGAACATATTCCGAAGAAATGATACGGCGGCCCGAAAAGCGCTCCTCATGTTCGTTTGAGCGGATTTACTTTTCGAGGGGAACGGACAAATCCATCTACGAAGAAAGAAAAACACTCGGATATCAGCTGATTCCAAACATCTTGAAAGCAATTGACTACGATTTGGAAAACACCGTGCTTTCCTACATCCCCAACACGGCTGAAACTGCTTTTTACGGCATGTTGAAAGGAATCGACGAATATCTTGTCCGGGAAAAGTACAATAAAATAGCAAACTCCAGCGCCGCGCTGTCCAACAGTGAATTGTGGGACATAATCAAATACAAGCCCCGTGTCGAAAAAATTGCGGTTAAGGACGTTAAGCTAAGGACATTCATCACCGAAGATTCTTCGAGAAACGATATGGTTGAGCATGTCTATGATGTAACCTACGGCGTTGTCAGGCAGGGCGATAATCTGGTGATAATAGATGATTCCATAGTGCGTGGAACGACCTTGAAAACAAGTATCCTGAAGATGCTTGACAGATTGAACCCGAAAAAGATAGTGGTGGTCAGTTCCGCTCCACAGATAAGATATCCCGACTGTTACGGAATAGACATGACGCGCATGACGGAATTTTGCGCTTTCAGGGCAGCAATAGAACTGCTGCACGAGGCAGGCGAATGGCACATTATCAGCGATGTTTACAAAAAATGCGTGGAACAGCAGAATCTGCCGAAAGACAAAATTGTAAACCATGTCAAGAAAATATATGAACGCTTCACCGACGAACAGATTTCCAAAAAGATAGCCGAAATGCTGCGTCCGGAAGACATGAATGCGGAAGTGGAACTGGTTTTCCAGACAATTGAAGGAGTACACAATGCCTGTCCCGGTAACACCGGCGACTGGTATTTCAGCGGAAACTATCCTACCCCGGGAGGCAACAGGACTGTCAACAGGGCATTTATTAACTATTACGAAAAACGCGACGTCAGACCGTATTAAATTATGAGATGGATTTTCTTTGTATCAATATTCGCTGCATATTTTGGCGCCAATATTTACCTCCTGTTCAGAGGACTGCATTCCCTGCCTCAGGGCGTGTACCGGACTGTTTTTGCGATAACAGTATGCTTTCTGGCATTGATTTTTCTTGCGGGAATGTTTTTTGAAAACAAGTTTCCTGTACGGATAACGTCTGCCATACAGCATATTGGCGGAACATGGCTGATTTCGCTTGTTTATCTGGTACCGATTGTCCTGATTATAGATATCGTCTGCCTGATTAACAGATATTTTCCGTTTTTGCCCGGTTTTTTGACTGTAAACCCTCAAACGGCAGGATTATACGCTTTCTTTTCCGTTGCGGGAATACTTGCGCTTATTCTTATTTTCGGAACAGTTAAATTCAACAGTCCCTCGGTCATAAAATCCGATTTCAAAACTTCGAAGCAGCTAAGAAAAGTGCCGAAAATAGTCCTTGCATCCGATTTGCATCTCGGTTATGTTAACGGGAGCCGTAAATTAAATGATTTTGTGGAGCTTATCAACAGTCAGAATCCGGATATCGTTCTCCTGTGCGGGGATATTTTCGACCGCAGCACACGACCCCTGGAATCGAAAAACATGCTGGCTAAACTCAGGGAAATCAATGCGCCTCTGGGTGTTTATGCCGTGCCGGGCAATCACGAATATTATGGAGACAGGGAAAAGGCTTTCCGCTATCTTTCCGAAACCTTTATCCTGCTTAGAGACAGCGTAGTCATGCCTTCCGAAGATATTTATATCGTCGGAAGAGACGACCGTACAAACAGAAACAGGAAACCGCTGAATGAAATCATGCAGGGAATCGACCATAACAGGCTGATTATCCTGCTCGACCATCAACCGCAGCATCTGGAAGAAGCAATGAACGCCGGCGTGGATTTTCAGTTTTCGGGACATACCCACGATGGACAAATCTGGCCTGTAAGCTATATCACAGGCAAATTGTACGAAAAATCGTACGGATACCTTAAAAAAGGCAATACTCAATATTATATCACATCAGGCTTGGGAATCTGGGGCGCTCATCTGCGAATCGGCACACGTTCCGAAATCCTTGTACTTGAGAATTATACCGATACACAGCAATGAATATAACAGTCCAGCCTTCGAGGATAAGCGGAAAAATACCGGCTCCATGCTCTAAAAGCGTGGCTCAAAGAGTATTCGCCGCATCTCTGTTGAGCGGGGGCGAGACAGTCATAAGCGGCTATACGGAATCGGACGATTCGCTGGCTGCCATGGAAATCATCAAAAAGCTTGGCGCTGAGATAGAACCAGCAAACAGTCCGGTAATAAAAGGAAATCCTCCTTCGCATAAAGTCGCGAAATTAAACATTAACTGCGGAGAATCAGGACTTTCGTCCCGCCTGTTCGCTCCCCTGTCCCTATTGTATTCCGGAGATGTAACTATATCCGGCACAGGAAGTTTACTTAAACGACCCTTTTCCAGACTGATGAAATATCCCTTCGAGCAAATGGGCGTCAAATATTCGGATAAGAACGGAAATTTGCCTGTCAACCTGCAGGGACAATTGTCTGCAAAAGAAATAATTGTGGATGGAAGCGGAGGCTCGCAGTTCCTGTCGGGCATTTTGATGACATTGCCCCTGCTTTCCGGCGATTCTATTGTTAAGGTACTTAATCTCAAAAGTAAACCGTACATAGATTTAACTGTAAATGTAGCATCAGGATTTGGTATCGAGATAGTTAACGAAAACTATGAGATTTTCGGCGTCAAAGGCAGGCAGTCATATTCCTGCAAGAGTTTCAACATCGAGGGAGACTGGAGCGGAGCCTCATGTCTGCTTGTTGCCGGAGCCATTGCCGGAACAGTCGAAGTAACAAATCTGGATTATCGCTCAAATCAGGCAGATAAGAAAATTGTGGAAGTCTTGAAATCTGCAGGCGCCGACGTAGAACTGAAAGCCTCATCGGTGAAAGTGTCGAAAAACGAACTGAAATCCTTCAGTTTCGACGCTTCCGATTCACCCGACCTGTTCCCGGCGCTGGCGGCTTTAGCTGCTAATTGCGAGGGTGTTTCACGAATAAAAGGCGTCAACCGGCTGTCTGCCAAAGAAAGCAACAGAGCCGAGACTCTTAAATCCGAATTTGCGAAAACCGGCGTAAAAATCGACTGTAACGAAAACGAAGATATTATGAGCGTGGAAGGACATAAAACGATAAGCGGAATAAAAAATGTGAGGATAGATTCCCATAATGACCATCGAATTGCGATGTCAATGGCAGTCGGAACGATAGGATTGCTTGATTCCGGATCAAAAATTGTTATCGAAAATGCGGATTGCGTAAATAAATCGTACCCCGGATTCTGGAATGATATTGAAAAGATAAAATGCTATGAATAATGCAATTGCAAAATATTTATCAGGGCAAATTAATCCTTTGCAGCAAAGTATCGTCATATCCCTGAAAATAAATTATCGCGGTTTGTTAAAAAATTAATACATTTGCGCCTTGTTTTGGAAATTAAAATTTTTTTAAAAAAAATATGAATAGAATGAGAATCAGAATTTTTTGCCTTTTATTGCTGGCTTCTACAGCAATTTTTACTTGTTGCAGCAGTGACGAAGAAGAAGAGTTGATTGGAAACTGGGTAACCCTGGGATCTTTCGACGGATCTGCCAGAGGAGACGCTACGGGATTTGTTATTGGAGACACCGCTTACATCTGTTTGGGATACAACGCCAACGCTAAAGCATTAAGAGATTTGTGGAGGTATAATCCAAGTGATAAAACATGGAAACAAAGAGCAGATTTCCCCGGAGAACCCAGATATGCCGCTGTTTCATTTTCTGCAGGAGGAAAAGCTTATGTGGGATTGGGATATGATGGAAAAACTGTATTGAAGGATTTTTGGGAATACGATCCGAAAACAAACAGATGGGATTCCGTTACCAGCGAATTTCCCGGAGTTGCACGCTACTACGCTGTGGGCGAAGCAATAGGAAATAAGGGATATGTGGGAACAGGTTACGACGGCGGAAGCACGCTCAAAGACTTTTACTCGTTTACTCCCGGCGCTACTCCCGGATCGGGAACATGGGCGCCTATAAGCAGCTATGAAGGCTCTAAACGTTCAGGCGCAAGTGTTTTCGTAATTAATAATTTTATGTATCTTCTGGGCGGAACAGCAAACGACGGATATCCTACCGATATGCAAAAGTACGATCCAGGCAGGGATGCATGGGAAAAAGTTCTTGATTTGAGAAATACGGATCTTACTTCCGACGACGACAAGTACGATAATATACCGAGAGCGTATGCCAGCACGTTCGTGATAAACAATAAGGGCTACATAACTCTGGGACAGAAATCAATGGCTCTGTCTTCGACTTACGAATATGATCCCGCAAGCAATATCTGGTTAGAACGAACTTCGTTCTCAAGGGCAACAAGATCATACGCCGTCTCTTTATCACTGAAAAATAGAGGATTTGTGATGACTGGACGTAGCGGCAGCAGTACCCGTTTCGACGATTTCTTTGAATTTTTCCCAAGTTTGGAGAATAATACGTATGATGATTGATGATTAAAGAGAATTTGTTATACATTTTACAATTTTAAAATTAAACAGGCAGCGTCCACCCTCGGGTGGATGTTGTTTTTTAGGGAGTTAAAAAACTAAAAGTTGGATGGCGTTGTATGATTGTCCGTAGGACATTAATATCAATAGAAAACCGTTTATCTCCATCTACAAGCCTTTTAAGGCTTGCACGCGATAGTGTAGATACCGAATTGTTTACAAATTATCCTCACGTTCAACTCCTTAACGGGGTTGTGGAGGGCACGTATTGATATTGATGTCCTACAGGCAATTGAAGTGCGGAATTTTATCGTATACCCAATAAAAATCAACTGTCTGAAAAATATTTACTATTTTTGCGGCATGGATTTTTTAATATCTGATAAGGCTGGCAAAAAGGAGGGCTGATTTTGAAAAGCTAGTCATTGAGAATATGCATTATTGTATAGAGAGTGTCCAAAAAGTCCTTCACATCGTCATTGCGAGCGAAGCAAAGCAATCCAGAATACTGTTATTCACTGGATTGCTTCGGGCTGCACCCTTACAATGACGCTTTTCGTAAGCAGCACATTAATAGGCTATTTATGACTGGGAGGATTTTCGTCATTGCGAACACAGTGAAGCAATTCAGAGAGTAGCCTGTTTCTGGATTGCTTCACTTCGTTCGCAATGACGGACAACGATGGTTTGCTTCGACTTATGATGACGCCTTTTGTTATGTTCTGGCTAAGCGTCATTTTGCTTGCAGTTTAGATACGAAACGGTTATTCGCAATGACGGACACCGACCCTTTTGAAGCGACCTATACCTTCCAAAGCTTTTCCAAACTAAAGTCTTCGCCTAAAGGCGAGGGATTTTCCCCCTGATGTATAAATTAAATGGCTGAATCAGAATTTGTCGTACTGCGAGAGAACTTTAGCCCAAGATGAACGCAAATGAATTGTTGAAGAAGTGTCGAAAACTGATTAGACGACGACAATTCTGTAAATCCCGATTCAGATATTTTTTAATTTTAATTACAAGAAACACAATCAGATAAAAAAATTGTTTAACGTTTCTTTGATTATATTGTTCATAGTATTAAAATTATTTTTAACTTTGCGTTGTTTATTATAGTATTTTTATGTGTAAAGACTAAAGTATTTTTATGGTGAAGGAAATCGAAAAAAATCAGTTCATTGAGCGAACAGACATTCATGGTGTAATCATTGTGTCGTAAAACGTTATCCAGATTAAACTGGGCGAAAGTCGATAGAACCTGGGAGCATTTTATCCGGCGCTGAGCGGTGAAAGAGAAGACGTGGAATCAATTGACTCCCGTTCCATTTGAAATGTGAGAATTAATTTGATAGCATTAAAGGATGTCGGCATAAGAAAATTAAAATTTCACAATGCAACACAAAAGTCCGTCAGGATTGGCAGTAGCAGCAGACGAAAAATATTGATAGAATATAAAATTAATAAAAGGCAGTATATATTTATGAATTTAATAGCAAATACAGGCATTCAGTATTACACTGTTCCGTTGGAAATCAACTTGAACGACAACTTCAAGATGTATTTTCACGAATGGTATGATATTCAAGACCAGCAACTGAAACTGGAAATTGCCCACTTCTTTTCGGAAGAAGAAGTATGGGTAAGAAAACACGACTTGTCGGAACTTGGTTACGCAATAAACGGAAAAGTAAGCGAAGGCTGGGAAGATATCAGCGGGGATTTTGAAACGGAAGGCAAAAGTCCGATTTTAATTGAAACAGAGGACGCCAAAGATTCGGGTTGTTTTCAGGAATCAATTAGCCGAATAAACTGGGATAAATTTGAAAATGTGTGGCTTCCATTCCCGTTTTTCCTGCTTAACGGCAACAAGTCGGAATTTGGACCGACAAACTGGTGCCGCTGTAAACTGATTCCGCTTGAAACAGGCGGGAGAGCAAGAAAGTACAGTCTTCTGTTGGCATTCGACACGAGAAGTTTATTTGAAAAAGAGGATTTTGAAGACGAAGACTTGAAGGAAACTCCTGTATTCACAAGCAATTACGACAAATCAAAAGATTATGCCTTATGCAACAACGAATATAAGCTGGTTGGCTACTGTTCGGAAGCATTCAAGTGCGACTGGGTGGACAAATATATACTTAAACGTTTTCATAATCTTGAGAATATCAATGATTATCGGGGTCAAAAGCCGAAATTGAACTATCTGGCGCAATACATATATATAATAAGGTATATTCAACAGCGTGACGTTTTACCGAAAATCACTTTATTTTCCAATAAGAATGTGGTTTACGGCAATGTTGATCTGGTTGTGGACATAGGCAATTCACGCACCTGCGCCGTACTGTTTGATAACAGTGACTTTACCAAAACAAGCCCCCTGGAACTGCAGGATTTCACATCGCCTGTTTCGAATGGCGAACTCAACAAATACCGCGACTCTTTCGATATGCGTATGGCATTCCGCGAAGCTGATTTTGGCGATAAATTTGGACTTGAAAATAGCCGGCAATTCGTTTATCCAAGCATGATTCGATTGGGAAAAGAAGCAAATCGACTGATACACAAGGCAACCAATATGAATACAGGAGCGGAAAAGACAAGCACTTTTTCAAGCCCGAAACGCTTTTTGTGGGATACTAAACCACAGAAGCAGGAATGGGAATTTGTGCAGTTGGATGGCGAAACAGCCAAGCCGATTTATATCAAAGGCATATCGGAACAGTTAAATACCGACGGTTCGCTGAATACCGAGGGCAACGGCGGTATTTTGATGCACTATTCGCGCAAAGCCTTGATGACTTTCGCCTTTCTCGAAATACTGGCGCAGGCAAAAATGCAAATCAACAGTTATGAACAGCGCAGTCATTGGGGGAATGAATCCATGCCCAGAAGAATAGGCAGAATTATAGTTACCTGTCCGACAGCGATGTCTCGGGTAGAGCAGATTGCCCTGCGTAAATGTGCCGAAGACGCCGCCATTATGCTCGACCGTTTCTTTGAAGATACTTATTACACCGAAATTGACGAGAAAGAAGCCCGCGCCGATGTTCAAGTGATTCCTTCCGCCAAAAATCTGTCCGTAAAGGAAGAACGGACGGAATGGATTTACGATGAAGCCACTGCTGCACAGTTTGTCTTTCTTTATGCCGAAATCCGCGAACGTTATCTGAAAAATGCAAAAGACTATTTTGATTTCTACGGGAAAGTACGAAATGATTTGGAAGATTGCAGGCAAAAGACACTCACAATCGGTTCGGTGGATATTGGCGCAGGAACAACCGATGTAATGATTGCCGCCTATAAATACGACAACGGCGCCGGACAATGTACCTTAACGCCTGTACCTCTGTTTTGGGAAAGTTTTTACAAGGCTGGCGATGATTTGCTCAAAGAACTTATTCACCAGCTGGTTATTGAAGGCGCCTATTCGCCAATTGAAAGGAAATTGAGGGCTTCGGGTAAAAATCCGGTTGAACTGATGCAGCCATTTTTAGGAACCGACAATGGCGTGTCGTTTCGTAACAGGCAATTACGCAGCGATTTCAACTTGCAGGTTTCCGTCCCCATTGTTTCGTATTTCCTTGAATTGCTGAAACAAAACAAGGTAGAACGTCAAATGGTATCTTTTAATGACATTTTTGGCGATAATCCGCCAACTCAAACGGTACTTAAGCATTTCAAACAGCATTTCGGTTTTGAATTTGAATCCCTGCAATGGCAGTACGAAAGGAAAGTAGTTACAGCGATTGTCGAAAAGACTTTCGATTCGCTGATTGGCAAAATTTCTTCGCTGTTTTCGTATTACGCCTGCGATATTGTGCTGCTTTCGGGTCGTCCGACATCGCTAAAGCCGTTGAGCGATTTGTTTTTGAAATATTATGCCATTTCGCCAAACCGTCTGAAATCGATGAACGATTATCGTGTCGGTCGCTGGTATCCCGAAGATAAACGCTACAGATTTATTGATGGTAACGGCAAATTCATAAATCCGAAATCAATCATTACTACAGGAGCAATGATAGGTCAAATTGCTGAAAATGGCGGGTTAAACGGTTTTTCGCTAAATCTGAAGGAACTGAAAGAAAAATTGCTTCCGACCACCCATTTTTTCGGCAATCTCAACGAGCAGTTAGAATATACCGATACGATCATCTCTCCCGACAGCAATCTGGCAACAGTAGAAGTCTCGTCTCTGCCATTTAGAATTGGTGTCCGCCAGCTGGATATTCCGGCTTATCCTTCGCGACCGTTCTATACGTTTGATTTCAATGACTATAAACTTGAAGACCGTGTGAAAGGACGTTTGGAAGACGAAAACGATGTGAATGCCGTTCAAACCGGCGTCAACGCCGAAAAAACAAGAATCCGCCGATATATGCCGCTCAAACTTACTGTCGAACGCGATATGAATGAAGATATTGAATTGTTGCGTATTGAAGAAATTACAGACAGGGAAGGAAACGCCGTAAATAGAAACTTTTTCAACTTACAGGTTCAAAGCATGAGCGAAGTTGAAAATTTCTGGCTCGATTCGGGCATTTTTTTGCTGAATATTAACAATTCATCCAATTAAGGAGGACATACTATACTAATGGAACAAAAGATATTAAAACAGCTCGAACTGATAGAGAAATCCAATGCCTGGATTAAAAGTTCGTTAGACGGTGAAAAGCAGAAAAATGCATACCGCAATATGGTAAACTGCCGCCGCAGGTTGAATAGAAAGAAATTTGCTTTGGAAAGCAATCCTGCTGCGGCTATGTATGGCGAAAGTCAAGTCGGCAAATCATATCTTATCAGCAGTTTGCTGTCGGAAGAAGGCAAGCCGTTCAGCATTACGGACGAAAACGGCGCTGTGCATAATTTTATCGAAGAAATCAATCCTCCGGGAGGCGGTAATGAATCCACCAGTCTGGTTTCGCGTTTTTCGGTAAACTACAAGCCAATAAATCCGAAATTTCCGGTAAAAGCCATATTGCTGTCGCCCGCCGATATTGTGCTGGTGCTTTGTGACAGTTTTTATAACGATTTAAAAGCAGACCACAGTTTAATTTTGCAAACAGAACAAATTAACACTGATATTTATTTGTTAAAGGAAAGTTTGAAAACCCGGCAACTGCAGCAAAAAGTTTTTAGCGAAGACGATGTACTGGATATGCAGGATTATTTCAGAGAAAATTTCTCTACAAAGGCAAGCAATGTACTTTTTTCAAACTTTTTTGACGAAACATCTTTGCTTGTTTCCAAAGCAAAACCGGGCGACTGGAAAGATATTTTTTCGTTGTTGTGGAACAAAAATGAAAAATTCACAAACCTTTTTGCCGCATTGATTTCTGAATACGAAAAACTGAATTTCTCCAATACCGTTTATTTGCCGCTGGACTCTGTTTTATACAGGCACGGCACCCTGCTCGATGTAAAACGATTGAAGGAAATTTATGCAGCGCCCAACAAAATAGAATCGGAATACAGTCCGGATACAAAAGTTTTATTACCTGATAACAATCGGGAAATTGCGTTTCCGAAATCCTATTTGTGCGCATTGTCAGCCGAACTGATATTTTGTCAACAGGAAACTTTACTTGCAGGCAAGCCGTTTCTGAAAGAAACCGATTTGCTCGACTTTCCCGGAGCAAGAGGACGTATGACTTTGCCGGAAAACGAGATTAATGACGAAAATATTCCCGAATTGCTGATAAGAGGTAAAGTTGCCTATTTGTTTAACAAGTATTCGGATTTTGAAAAAATCAGCATTTTTGTGCTTTGCGCTAAACACGAACAGGCGGCGCAGCGTTCCATGCCAGAAATGCTGAATAATTGGATAAATAAATTTATTGGCGATACGCCCGAAAAAAGAGAAATCTTTGTCCGCAATTCCAAAATTCCGCCTCTTTTCATTGTTGGAACCTTTTTCAATATCAATTTGGAATATAATCCATTACAAGACAGAGAAGACAACCTGTCTTCCCTGAACTATCGCTGGAATCAACGGTTTGAACGCACACTGGCGGTTGAACTGCTAAATACGGAAACTTATCAGTGGTTTAATAACTGGACAAGTTCCGACAGTAATTTTAAAAACATTTTTCTTTTGCGCGATTTTGTTTACTCGGAATCAAAAAGTCATGTTTTCAAAGGGTTTCTTAAGCAGGGAAAGGAAACCGAAGAAATCAATCCGCTCGGCTATCCCGATTTCCGCAGTAAACTCCGCCAATCGTTTATTGAATATCCTTTTGTAAAACGCCATTTTGAAAATCCGGAAAACTCGTGGGACAGAGCGGCAAATATGAACGAAGACGGTACGCAGCTGATTATTGACAAACTTACGCTTGCCGCCAACAATATCAACAATGCCCGTCGCAAAAAAACGCTTGCCGAGTTGAACGAAATTTCGCAAAGCATTCTTGCCGAACTGTTCAAACATTTTCACAGCAACGACAAGGACGAGGAACTGCAAAAGGCAAAATCCACTGCCGGCGACATTCAGCACAAGCTGGATACTGCTTTCAGCGCTGACGGCATTAAACTTTACGGGCAACTGATGAAGGAACTGATGCTTGACGAAGGTTCCGTGCTTGAACACTTTCGCAAAAAGATTGACGATATTGAACACCGAGACATAGTCAATATGGATGTTTACAGCACGTACAGGATACAGGTGCCTCCTGCTGAAAATGATACTGCTGATACTTATTTTGAACGCTTGTGCATTCACTACGAAAAAACTGCAGAAGAGCAAAAACAGCGATTCCGCATTGAGCTTGAATCAAAACAGATTGATTTGGAAGAACTGATACGCGGCAATTCCGATCTGATTAAAAACAACGCTCAACAGCTGGCAGAAGCATTGCTTGAACACTGGCTTATGTACGTGGCATCAAACGATAAACATACCATACGGCAAATTTTGGCGGCAGAAGATTCACCGGCTTTGCAGGATATTATGGATATGTTCCAAAAGCTATTTAAAAAGTTGGGGCTTGCCAAACGAATTGCCGAAAAAATTCACCATTATGTTGATGGTCATAACAAAACCGATCTGCCTTATGAAATCGTTGCCGACATTAGCGCCGAACTTTTGAACAAATGCATCAATACAATCGGTTTCGAATATCTTGGCGCTCCGGAAATCAAGGACCTGCAGGAGGCAAACGAGAAAAATAACTTGGGCTTGGTTTTAGAACAGCATACCAATGCTGCAGAAAAATCGGTTGCCGACTTGTTTACCAAAATTGAAAATTGGACGGATATCATTAAATCAAAGCCCCAAGAAATGAAATCGTTGCCAAGTTACCGGAACTATCTGGCGTGGTACAACCGCCTGAAAGTCGGGTTCGTATTTGTTTGCGATATCCCAAACTATGATGTAGCGGCAAACGAAAGATTGGGAAGTATTATCAAGGAATGTGAAACTATAAAATACTAAAGATATGGATTGCCTGAACTGTGATTTTCATGATTTTTATGATCCCCTTGATTTTAGAACAGGGAACGAGCCGTTCATTCCTGAGAATAAGCCATTCATTTCAGAAGATCACTGCTGCGAGAGACATTCTTTGGCCAGGGAACGGAAGAATCATTGCTGCGAGAGACATTCCCTGGACAGGGAACGGAAGAATCATTGCTGCGAGAGACATTCCCTGGACAGGGAATGGGAGAATCACTGCTGCGAGAGACATTCCCTGGACAGGGAACGGAAGAATCACTGCTGCGAGAGACATTCTTTGGACAGGGAACGGAAGAATCACTGCTGCGAGAGGCATTCCCTGGTCAGTGAACGGAAGGCTTCCATTGCTCTTTCTGCAGGTTACGACCTCACGGTTATGAAAATTCGATTTTTAAAGCGGCAAGATAATTATAATATAACAGAATAAAAATACTAAAAAACTATGGCAAAAGTAATAGGTAAAGAACAATTATGCAGGACGGATTTGAAATATTTCATAGCCTTGCAGGGTATTGAAGGGAAAACGCTGTTCAACCGCTACAAATTGGCGGAAACGAATATAATAAATAAGTATATTGACGCCAAATATCGGGACTTTTTGGCATATCCTGTTCAGGAGGAAGACAATACAATTACTTTTCACGGGAAGAAGTATAATGAAACGCCGAGACTTTTATCCGGCTTGCAAGGCTCCGATTTGGCAAAATACACAAACATAAAAGATGAAACGCTTGCTCATTATAACAATGAAATTGACTCGCTAAGAAGTCTGGGTAAAACTACCGAAGCGGAATTTCTTGCCGACGCCGTAAAGTATGTCGATAATCGGTTTGTGTATTGCTATGATAACAGAGTTGTTTTAGGTGTTTGGGGAATGCGCCTGCGCGATAATGTGAGAGCGGACATCAGCGAGATCTGCAAGGATCTGACCATTAAAACGCCAAAACTGCAACCCGAGCCTGAGGAAACGCCTCCATCTCCGCCAATTTTCCCATTTACCGTAACATACAGTGCAGGAGACAATGGAACTTTGAATGGCGCCTCTATTGTAAATAAGCATCCAAACGAGTTTCTTTCAGGAAGCGATATTCCACAGGTTGAGCCAAACGAAGGATACGAATTTGTTGGCTGGAATGAAAATCCTAATGATTATGAAGTTACAGGCGATACGGAATTTACGGCACAGTATAGAAGAATTAACATTCCGCATGTCATTCCTCCGTATGTAGCAAAACTCCCATGGTGGAAACGTTTTTGGCTTTGGCTTACCGGCAAGGGTTGTCTGAAATGGTTGCTTTGGCTACTCTTACTGTTATTGCTTTTGCTGCTGTTCTGGTGGTTATTCCGCAGTTGTAGCGGACACCATTCGGATGGCGGGGATGCACTTGACGGTAACGATTCTGCATGGTTGATTGAAGACCCGTCCCGCGGACACGACGGCGGTATTTATGACCCGTACAATCCTTATCAGCCTGTGCCGACACCGCCGGGCAAGGAGGATGTGTTGCCTCCCGAACAGGGTGTATTGCCGCCAATGGAAGACGAGCCTGAAATAATTCCCGGTAATCCTTCCATTATTGCTAACCGCTTGAATATCCTGATGGAAAATGGAGATAAATCCATAATGGATTTGGCAAGAGATTTCAAGGAAAAGTATCCCGACGAAAAGTACAAGGTGGTATATTACGATGATGTAGTAAAACGCATGCAAATCAAAATCCCAAAAGAGGAGCGCGAGCAGTTAAAACAGTCTATTCCCGAAGAATTTGCACCCGAATACGAACTCTTTATCTTTGATGAAGCGCTGTTTGAAGGCGCATATACGCCCAGCGACCCGGCTTTCTCCGACCCCGACAAAGCGTGGTATCTGAATGTCATACACGCTCCGCAGGCATGGGAGATTACGCGCGGTTCCGAAAAAGTTACGGTGGCTATTGTTGACAACGGATTTAATTTGAAACACCCCGAATTGAGCAGCAAACTTGTGCAGCCGTACAATGTGTGGAAACATTCGGATGAAATTTTTCCGCAGCAGGTTGACCACGGTACTCACGTGGCAGGAACGGCGCTGGCTATTGCCGATAACGGAAAAGGTATTTGCGGCATTGCTCCAAACTGTAAATTTATGCCCGTTCAGGTTGCCGACGAACGTGGAATGATGACAACCACTTCGATACTGGACGGTATTCTTTATGCGCTGTATCAGGGCGCCGATGTGGTGAACGTTTCACTGGGAGAGCAATTTACCGGACTTTCTCAATTCCCCGAAAGCGCTCAGCAGGATTTGATAGACAATCATTTTAAGGAAGAAGAACGCTTGTGGCGGGAAATTATGCGAATTGCCGCAAATCATAATTCTACCATTGTGGTGGCGGCAGGTAACAATAATGTGCTGGCAGGCATTGCGGCATTGCAGCGTCCCGAACTTTTTATCACTGTTTCGGCGATAGATAAAAACAGTCAAAGTTTCGGTAAAGCCGG